>JANPMG010000136.1:2500-29485 GCA_031422675.1 Acidimicrobiia bacterium
CGAGCCCATCCCGAAGCAGAATCCATTTCTTCACCTAGCCATGCGACATGGTGAAGGCATCCGGTATTAGCACCGGTTTCCCGGTGTTATCCCAGTCTTCGGGGCAGGTTGCTCACGTGTTACGCACCCGTTCGCCACTTTCCACCCGGGCAAGCCCGGGTCTCTCGTTCGACTTGCATGTTTTAAGCGCGCCGCCAGCGTTCGTCCTGAGCCAGGATCAAACTCTCCATCGAGATCGGTGACTGACCAGCCCGAAGGCGGATCAACCGATGATCTGGGTTGAGAGCCACCGCCCCTGTACTGAAACGGGGACGGTAACTGGCTCGACAGGTCTCCGAAGAGTCCTGTTGAGCATTTCGTATTGACGTGGTTACATCACTCACCAACCGGTGACCGCAAAATGCGTCCGCCAGCCGATGAGGGCAACCTCACTGACTTTTGTGCATCACTGTTCCGTTTTCAAGGAGCCGCTGCTCGGCACCGCCGCACCTGGGCCACGACCCAAGGTCGTGGGCTAGGGGCAGACCGAGCCGACACTCGTCCCCGAAACCCTGATCGCTCAGGGCATTCGCTCTGTAGGAGCCTTCGGGGCGTCCGTGTCAATCCACCGCAGATACGCAGACGAAAAACGCTGCACTCTGTGCGGGGGAGACGGGACTCTAGGAGAAACCGGGGGTGCGGTCAAGTCGGAGCGAACATTCCTCCGACGTAGACCGGGACCGGTGCTTCCGAAGATCTCGTCGCAAACAGCTTCGCACGCCGGGTCCTGCCTGCGAGACTCGGGCGATGGCTGCGCACGACGATCCCGCCCATCGCATCAGCTCCGAGGTCGAGCTGCGGGAGCTGATCGGAACCCCGACGGAACTCGTGTGTTCCAAGGTGGTCGACCGGCTCAACCCGTTGACCCGGCAATACATCGAGCGGTCACCGTTCATGTGCGTGGCGACCACCGGCGCCGACGGCTCCTGCGACCTCAGCCCCCGGGGAGATCCGGCCGGCTTCGTCCGCATTCTCGACAATCGAACGGTGCTCGTACCCGAGCGACCCGGCAATCGCATCGCCGACACCCTCCGCAACATCCTCGCCAACCCACACGTCGGCCTGCTGTTCCTCGTTCCCGGGGCCACGGAGGCGTTCCGCATCAACGGGCGGGCGATCCTCACCACCGACCCGGATCTGCTCGAACCCAGTGCGGTCGAGGCCAAGGTCCCGCGGCTCGGGATCCTGGTGTCCGTCGAGGAGGCCTACACCCAGTGTTCGAAGGCGATCCTGCGATCACGCCTCTGGGACCCGGACCGGTTCGTCAACCAGCGAGACCTCCCGACGAACGGCCAGATCGCGCGCGCCATTCGTGGGGGCGACTTCGATGCCGATGCGTACGACGCCGAACGCGCCGAGCGCTACCGCCGGCGCGAGGGCTTTTATTAGTCCGTGACGTCGATACGGGCCCAGGCGCGTTTTCCCACCTGAAGCGTCTGTCCGGCCACCGCATCGGCGGAAACCTCGAGGTCCGGATCCGTCACCCGCTCCCCCGCGATGCGCAACCCGCCCTGTTCGATCTTGCGCCGGCCCTCCTTGTTCGACGGCACGAGACCGGCAAGCGCGAGCAGGCGGGCGAGCCGCATCGGGAACTCCGCGTGGTCGACGGTGACCGTCGGGACCTCGGACGGGACATCGTGCGCCTTGAACACGCGGTCGAACTCCGCCTCCGCGCTCACGCCGGCGCCGGGACCGTGATACAAGTCGGCGACAGTACGTCCGAGCAGGCGTTTTGCCGCGACCGGCGTCAGGGAACCGTCGGCGAGCGCCGCGGTCGTTGCCTCGACCTGGTCCGGGAGCCAGCCCGTGGCGAGCCCGAAGTAGCGGGGCATCAGCGCGTCCGGGATGCTCATGATCTTGCCGAACTGTTCGGCCGGCGGCTCGGAGATCCCGACTGCGTTCCCCAACGACTTCGACATCTTCCTCTCACCGTCGAGCCCTTCGAGGAGCGGCAGCGTGATGACCACCTGGGGATCCTGACCGGCTCCGTTCTGGAGCTGGCGGCCCATCAGCATGTTGAAGAGCTGGTCCGTCCCACCGAGTTCGACGTCGGCCCGGACCTCCACCGAATCCGCGCCTTGGAGCAGCGGATACAAGAGTTCGGAGAGGGCAATGGCCACGCCGTCGCGATACCGGTTGGCGAAGTCGTCGCGTTCCATGATCCGGGCGACGGTGGTGCGGCCCGTGAGGCGCAGCACGTCGGCCATGTCCATCCGCTCGAGCCAGTGGGCGTTGTGGACGAGCTCCAGGCGATCCGGGGAGAAGTCGAGTACCGACTGCACCTGCTCCACGTAGGTGCGGGCGTGCACCTCGACCTCGGCGGCGGTGAGCGGTGGCCGAGTGGCCGATCGACCGGTGGGGTCACCGACGCGGGCGGTGAAGTCCCCGATGATGAGGACCGCGAGGTGCCCGAGATCCTGGAACTGGCGCAGTTTGTGCAGGACGACGGTGTGGCCGAGATGGATGTCCGACGCCGTGGGATCGATCCCGAACTTGACCCGGAGCCGACGACCCGAGCCGAGCTTCACCGCCAGCTCTTGGGCGTCGATGCAATGGACCGTGCCCGCCGTGAGAACCCGAAGCGCGTCGTCGACCGGCGCGGGTGAGGAGGGCGGCACGGGCAGGACCGTACCAGCGTGTCCCGGAATCCGAGGCTGGGTTTGGAAGAATGGTCGACCATGACTCGACGCACGCGCTCACTCGTCGCGCCCGTCGTCGTCATGCTCGTGGTCATGCTCGTGGCGAGCGGCTGTCGGTACACCGCCAACCTGCACCTTCCGAGCGAACAGGCGGTGTCCTCGCGAATCCTCTGGGGCGACGGCACGCTGTTGACGCGAGTCCACGGCATCGAAGACCGCGACCCGGTGAAGCTCGCCGAGATGGCAAAGATCCTGCCGCGTGCGGTCATCGCGATCGAGGACGCGCGCTTCTACCAGCACGGCGGCTTTGATGTCCGCGGCATCGCCCGTGCGCTGACCCGCAACCTCGAGCAGGGCCGCGCCGCAGAAGGTGGATCCACGATCACCCAGCAATATGTGCGCGCCGTGTTGCTCGGCAACCAGAAGACCCTCAAGCGCAAGCTGCATGAGGCCGTCATGGCGATGCAGATCGAGGACCGATACTCAAAGAAGACGATCCTCGAGCGATACCTCAACACCGTGTACTTCGGGAACGGCGCCTACGGAGTGCAGGCGGCGGCGCGCACCTACTTCGGCACCGACGCGGCCCAGGTGGACCTGGCCCAGGCGACGCTGCTGGCGGGCTTGATCCGCTCCCCCAACGATTACGACCCGTTCGTGCGTCCGGACTTGGCGGTCGCCCGCCGGAACCAGGTGGTCGACCGGATGCAGAAGCTGCGCAAGATCAGCGCGGCCGAGGCCACGCTCGTGCGGGCGCTCCCCGTCGGGGTCATCCAACGATCGACCGACATTCGGTATCCCGCTCCATACTTCGTGGAGAAGGTGAAGAAGTTCATCTTCAACGACCGCCATTTCGGCGCGACCGTCGCCGACCGGGAACGCAAGCTGTTCCAGGGCGGGCTGACGATCGAGACCACGCTGGACCCGAAATGGCAGCAGGAAGCCGAGACGTCCTTGCGCGGGGTCCTCACCGACCCGTCGGATCCACCGGGCGCAATCGTCGCCATCGATCCGCGGACCGGATACGTCAAGGCGTACGCGAGCAGTCTGGATTTCTTCAGCGTCGATCCCGGCTACCGATTTCAGGACGTCGCGAAACTCGACCTCGCGAACGCGCGCTCCGCCGCCGGGGAACCGATCCGGCAGCCGGGAAGCACGTTCAAACCGTTCGTCCTCGCCGCCGCGCTCCAACAGGGCATCCCATTGACCCGCACGTACAACGGGCCGGCCCATCTCGAGATCCCGGTGCCGGGCAGCGAGCCGTTCGGACTGGACAACTTCGAGAACCAGGGTTTTGGGCGCCTCAGCCTGCTCGAAGCCACCGTGAAATCCGTCAATACGGTGTACGGCCAACTGGTCATGGACGTGGGACCGCAGAAGGTGGCCGACGTGGCGAACGCCATGGGCATCACGAACCGCCTCGACCCCTTCCCCACGATCGCGATCGGGAACGACTCCGTCACCGTCGAGGACATGGCATCCGCGTACGGAACGCTCGCGTCCGACGGTGTCCACCATCCCGAGATCTACGTCACGCGGGTGACCGACCGCACCGGTCGCGTGTTGTACGAGAACCATCCCGCGGCGCGGACGGCGCTCTCCCCGACGGTGGCGCGCACGGTCACCGGTGCGCTCCAACAAGTCGTGCAACGCGGCACCGGGGTCAACGCCCGGATCGGACGCCCCGTGGCCGGCAAGACCGGGACGATGGACCGGCGGACCGACGCGTGGTTCGTCGGGTACACGCCCGAACTCGTCGCGGCGGTGTGGGTGGGATTCCCCACACCGGAATGCACCCCCGACGGCCGCTGCCAACTCGTGCAGATGACGCCACCGCGGACCCGTATCAACGTCCAGGGTGGAGAGTTCCCGGCCAAGATCTGGCAGATCTTCGCGAGTAGTGCGCTCGCCGACGTCCCGGCGTCGCTCTTCCCGGTGCCCGATCCGCCGTCGGCCTCGACGAGCACGACCAGCACGACGACCCGGCCGCCGATCGGACCGGGTCTGTACTCGGTGGTGGGACGCACCGTCTTCAGTGCGGTGTCGGAGTTGACCCAGGACGGATACCGGGTCGAGATCGTTCGCAAGCCGAGTCGTCGCTTCTCACCCGGCTACGTCACCGAGCAATCACCCGCGGCGGGCACCGGTGTGCGACCGGGCTCGACGGTGACCCTGACCGTCGCCACCGGACCACCCCGGGAGTTCACGGTTCCGAACGTGCTGGGCCTGCTGGCCGATCAGGCGGCGGCTGAGATCGAACGGGCCGGATTCGTCGCGAACGTCATCGTCGAGTCGGAACCGCCGCCCGGGACCGCCGGGAATCAAGGCAAGGCCTGGAAACAGTCCCCCATCTCCGACGACATCGCCGACGAGGCGACCATCATCTCCGTTTGGGTCAATCCGTAATTTCCGCTCGTGCGACTCCGTCGCAGGCCGCCGTATCGCCTGTCGTGACCGACGCTGGCGCTTCGGGGCCCCGCTCGGCGTTCGGCCCTGTCGACCTTCGTGCACTTTGGGGGTTTGGAGGCCCCCAAAGTGCACAGAAGTCGGAGGTTGTCCCGTTATTCGACGACGCGGCGGTCGCCGTCGCGGACGCGGCGGGCGAGTCCGGTCAGGAGACGAGCCGTCATCGCGGGGAGTTCGCCGACGAGTTTCTTGAAGCTCTTGGCGTCGAGGAGCCCGACGGTCGCCGCGGTCGTGGTGATGACGTCGGCGTTCCGAGGCGCGGGATCGAGCACCGCGAGTTCTCCGAACCAGTCGCCGGTTTCCAGCGTGGCGATCCGGCGCCCGTTGCGCGCCACTTTGGCCCTTCCGTCGATCAACACGTAGAAGGTGTCACCGGCTTCGCCTTGGCGAACGAGCATCACGCCTTCGGCCACATCGTGAACGCCGAGTGCCTTCGCCACCAGCTTGCGTTCCTTGGCCGACAGTTGCGAGAAGAGCGGAACCGCGCTGAGGTGGGCAGCGATGTCGTCGATTTTGGCCATGGCGATACTCCGGGATCAGACGGTGACGGGAAGAGCGACGAGACCACGCAACACGAAGCGCCCGTTGTAGTGGAGCGCGTCATCCGTGAGCGCGAGGTCGGGAAACCGACGGAACAACGCAGGAATAGCACTGCGGCCCTCGAGTCGGGCCAGCGCGGCACCCAGGCAGTGATGAATGCCGCTCCCGAACGACGTGTGCGCCGCAGCGTTGACGCGACCGAGGTCCAACTCGTCGGCCGTCGGCCCCCACTTCGCGGGGTCGCGGTTGGCGGCCGCGAGGCACGTCATGAGGAACGAACCGTTCGGGATCTCGGTGTCGTCGATCTCGAAGTCGCGCGTTGCGATACGGCCGGAGAACTGCACCGGCGGGTCGTACCGCAACAGCTCGTCGATCGCGTTCTGCTCCACGTTCTCGTCGGCACGCAGGCGATCGGCCTGGTCCGGGTTGCGCAGGAGCGCGAGCACGCCGTTGCCGATGAGATTCACGGTGGTCTCGTGACCGGCGATGTAGAGGAGGATCACCTGGTCGACGAGTTCTTGCTCATCGAGCATGTCGCCGTGATCCTCGGCGGCGATCAGTGCGCTGAGCAGGTCGTCACCCGGATGGGCGCGTTTGGTGGCGATCATCGCGAGCACGTACTCGGTCATCGCGTCACCGGCGACGAGGGCTTCGTCGAACTGCTCCATCGAGAAGATCGGGTCCAGGGTCTTCACCAGTGCGGCCGACCACTCGCGCAGATCGTCGCGGCGATCCATCGGCAGCCCGAGCATCTCGGAGATGACCGTGAACGGCAGCGGGAACGCGAGGTCCGCAATGACGTCCATCCGACCGGCGGTGGCCGCACGATTCAGCGCATCGTCGACGAGCCGCCGGCACAGCGGGGCGAGTTCGTCCACCATCTTCGGCGTGAAGGTCTTGGCGACGAGCCGACGCAGGCGGTCGTGATCCGGGGGATCGAGGTTCAGCATGGTCCGACTGCCGCGGCTTCGGTCGCCGGCCTTCGCCAGCATTTCTTCCTGCATCGGCATCGTGATCAGCGCATTTCGCTGTTCGACGCTTAGCGTGGAGTCCCGAAGCACCCGTACGACGTCGTCGTAGCGCGTCAACACCACCGGGCCAAAGTCCATCCGGGCCACCGGCGACGCGGTTCGAAGCGCCGCGTAGTGCGGATACGGATCACGCGAGAAGTCGGGATCGAACGGATTGAACGCGATCTCCGGAGCACTCATGGCGGGGAGGCTACGACTCCCGTAGCGGACGCGTCTGCGTGTCCCCCGTCACGTCGGACGCGTCGGGCGGCCCGGCTGAGGTCGCCCTCGGCTGACGTTCGGATCGTCGCGTACGAACCAGCGCAGGCGCGACCGGTCTCCCCGACCCGACGCGAGGCCGATGCGGCTCGATCGGCCGGGGCGCGCAGGATGCTCGACGCCGTCGTCATAGATCCCCAGTGGCCCCCGCACGAGGTCGAGTCCGTCGTCGTCACGCGTGAGACCGAACGCCGACGCGAGTCGTGCGGGTCCCGACAGCAGGTCGCGGTCCCGGCGCGCCGCCGGCCGCCGCGTCCGCATGAGCTCGAGACCCTGGAGCGGTTCGGCGGCGCGCAGCAGCACCGCGCCCGCGTCGTCCCGGGGCGAACCCGCCACCACGTTTGCGCAGTAGTGCATCCCGTACGTGAAGTACACGTAGAGGTGACCGGGCGGTCCGAACATCGTGGCGTTCCGGGGCGTGCGCCCACGAAAGGCATGGCTCGCCGGATCAGCCGATCCGCAGTACGCCTCGACCTCGACCACCCGGGCCACCAGCCGGTGGTCCGCACGCGTCGACACCAAGAGCTTGTTCAACAAGTCCGGCGCGAGTTCCTCGGGCGCGCGGTCGAAGAAGGCTCGCGTCAGCCGGCGAGCCATTGCTCCTCGCGGGCGAGGAGGGCGCGCACCGCCTCGAGTTGCGCGGCGAGTGGTGCGGGTCCGCCCCCGCCCGGCGTGGTCCGGTGGGCGACCGCCGCACCCGGCTGGAGGCGGGCGAGCGCCGGTTCACCGAGCCGAGGATCCGCCGCGACGAGCGTCGCCAGTGATGCCTCACCGCCGATGGCGCGCCGGACCAGATCACCGACGACGGCATGCGCGTCACGAAACGGCATCCCGCCGTCGACCAGGAACTCGGCGAGGTCGGTGGCCGCGAGGTACGGGCTCTCGGCGGCGCTCCGCATCGCGTCGGCCTCGAACTCGATCGCGTCGAACAGCCCGGTGAGCGCACGCACGGACGCGATCAGGGTGTCGACCGCGTCGAAGAGTGGCTCCTTGTCTTCCTGGAGATCTCGGTTGTACGCGAGTGGCAGGCCCTTCAACGTGGCCAACAACCCGGCGAGATCGCCGATGAGCCGGCCCGCCTTGGCGCGGACCAACTCGGCGACGTCCGGGTTCTTCTTCTGCGGCAGCATCGAGGACCCGGTGGCGAAGGCATCGGGCAGGGTCACGAAGCCGAACTCCGTGCTCGACCACAGGACGACCTCTTCGCCGATCCGCGAGAGATGCACCTGGGTGAGCGTGGCGGCGAAGACGGCCTCGGCCACGAAGTCCCGGTCCGACACCGCGTCGAGCGAGTTCTCGAAGGTCGCGGCGAACCCGAGCAGCGACGCGGTGTGCGCTGGATCAAGCGCCAGACTCGACCCGGCCAGTGCACCAGCACCGAGAGGCGAGACGTCGGCCGCGATCCGAACCCGCTCCCACCGCTCGACGTCGCGACCCAACGCCCAGACGTGGGCGAGCAGGTGATGAGCCAGCAGGACCGGCTGGGCATGTTGCAGGTGGGTGTAGCCCGGCAACGCGATCGTGTCGCCCGCCGCTTCGGCGCGCGTCAGGAGGACCTGCTGGAACTCCTGGACCGCGCGCCCGACCTCCACGGCCGCCTGCTTGGTCCAGAGGCGGAGATCGGTGGCGACCTGATCGTTGCGACTGCGCCCGGTGTGGAGCTTGGCGCCGGCCGCGCCCGCAATCTCGGTGACCCGCCGCTCGACCGCGGTGTGGATGTCTTCGTCGGTGGCGACGAACTCGAAGCGACCCTGCGCGAGTTCCTCGGCCACCGTTTCCAGTGCAGCCAGGACGGTGTCCCGTTCGACGGCCGAGAGGATCCCGACCGCAGCCAACATGGTGACGTGCGCGCGCGATCCTTCGATGTCCTGCGGCGCGAGCCGCTGGTCGAACGGCAAACTCACCGACAGCGCCATGAGCGCGTCGGCCGGACCGTCGGCGAACCGCCCGTGCCAGAGTGTGCTCACGACCGCCTCGGCGGTGCAGGCACCGCGGGTTCCTCGACCCGCTGACGCTTCGACCAGGTCTCCACCGAGAGCCCCCAGAGGCGCACGAACCCGGCCGCGTCTTCATGGCGAAACGCGTCGTCGGACTCGTAGGTGGCGAGTTCGTAGTCGTAGAGGCCGCGCTCCGCCCTCCGACCGACCACCCGGCATTGTCCGGGCGCCAGTTGGAGTCGAACCTCGCCGGTGACGTGCTTCTGGGTGGACTCGATGAACGCGTCGAAGGCCTCGCGCAGGGGCGAGTACCACAGACCGTCGTAGACGGTTTCGGCGTAGCGCGATTCGAGCCGACTCTTCTCTCGCATCACGTCACGTTCGAGGGTGATGGACTCGAGATCCGCGTGGGCCAGGATCAGCGCGAGCGCGCCAGGACATTCGTAGACCTCACGACTCTTGATGCCGACGCGACGGTTCTCCACCATGTCCACGCGGCCGAAGCCGTACGCACCCACCATGGCATCGAGTTCGGGCAACATCAGGTGCAGCGGTGTCGGCACACCGTCGAGGGTCACGGGCGTCCCCCGCTCGAACCCGATCACGCACTCGATCGGGTGGTCGGGGGCGTCGGCGACGGCGCGGGTGCGTTCGTAGATGTCGTCGGGCGGTGCGACCCACGGATCCTCCATCGCACCGCACTCCACCGCGCGCCCGACGATGTTCTCGTCGACCGAGTACGGCTTCTCCAACGAGGCCGTGACGGGGATGCCGAACCGCTGCGCGTACGCGATCGAATCGGCTCGGCTGAAGCCCCACACCCGCACCGGTGCCAACACCTCGAGGTCCGGCGCGAGCGTGCGCAGACTGACCTCGAACCGGACCTGGTCGTTGCCCTTCCCGGTGCAGCCGTGCGCGACCGCGTCCGCCGCGAACTCACGAGCTGCGGCCACGAGATGACGAGCGATCACGGGACGGGACAGCGACGACACCAGGGGGTACTTCCCCTCGTAGAGCGCGTTGGCCTTGATCGCGTTTGCGACGTAGCGGGACGCATATTCCTCGCGTGCATCCACCACCCGCGCTTCGATTGCGCCGGCGCCGAGCGCGCGCTGCTTGATCGCGTTCCAGTACGCGGCGTCGGCGTGCGGTTCCTGCCCGACGTCGACGGCCAGCGCTACGACCTCATAGCCCCACTCCTCCTGGATCCATTTCACCGCCACCGACGTGTCGAGGCCACCCGAGTAGGCCAACACCAGACGCTTCATCGTCCCCTCCGCTTCACAGTCCGGCCAGGCCGGCGAGGCGCTCGGCCACGGCCGCACCGCCGACCGGCTCGGCACACACCAAGATCAACGTGTCGTCGCCGGCCACGGTCCCCAGCACATCTGGATACCCGGCTCGATCGAGCGCCGATCCGATCACGTGGGCGGAGCCCGGCGGCGTCCGCAACACGACCAGGTTCATCGAGTGGGCGACGTCGACCACGAACTCGCCCATCACGCGGCGCAGATGGTCATCCGGGCTGGCCGCGTCCTTCGAATGCTCAGGGACGGCGTACGCCGTTGCGCCGCCCGGGATCCGCACCTTGACCGCGCCGAGGTCCTCGAGGTCGCGACTCACCGTCGCCTGGGTGGCGATCACGCCCTCGGACGCCAACATCTCGACGATCTGGGCCTGACTGGAGATCGCCTGTTCTTCAAGGAGCCGGGTGATGCGGTGTTGACGTTGGGGCTTGCCCAGAGTGGCCATCAGCTCGTTCCTTCGATCAAGAACGCGAACAACGCTCGCTTGGCGTGCATCCGGTTCGTCGCTTGTTGCCAGACGGCACTGGCCGGACCTTCGATCACCGATGCGGACACCTCCTCGCCGCGATGCGCCGGCAGACAGTGCAGGAAGTGCGCGTCCGGTCCGGCGGTGGCCATCAGCGCGTCGTCCACCTGCCAGCCCCGGAACGCTTCGCGCCGGACCGCGGCCTCGCCTTCGTCACCCATCGATGTCCAGGTGTCGGTGTAGATCACGTCGACGCCCTTCACGGCCTCGTACGGATCGCCGATCAAATCCACCACGCCACCGAGATTGCGAACCCGGTCCACCACGAGGTCATCGAGTTCGTAGCCGACCGGCGAACTCACCACGAGTTCGAGACCGGTCAGCGCGGCACCGAAGGCGAGCGACGCGGCGACGTTGTTGCCATCACCCACGTACGCCACGCGCCGTCCTTCGAGCGCCCCCAACAACTCACGAATGGTCAGAAGATCGGCGAGGGCCTGACACGGATGGGCGCGATCGGAGAGCAGATTCACAATGGGAATATCGACCGCGGCTGCCATGCGTTCCAAGACCGTGTGGTCGAACACGCGGGCGGCGACGATGGCATGAAAGGCCGCAAGCGTGCGGGCCACGTCCTCGGCCGACTCTCGTTGGTCGATGCTGATCTCGTCCTGGCGGATCGTGACCGGATGGCCGCCGAGACCGATGACGGCCATCTCACCACTGTTGCGGGTCCGCGCCGACGGCTTCTCGAAGACGAGCGCCACTCCCTTGCCCGCAAGAACGGGCGGGATCCGCTTCGGGTCCGCTTTCCACGCGACCATCGTGTCCAACAGGGATTCGATCTCGGCGTGCGAGAGTTCGTCGATCTCGAGGAAGTTCCGAGTGGCGTTGGTCATGACGTCAGTACCCCCCGAAGGATCTGGACCGCGGCGTCGATGTCGGCGTCGGTCACCAGTAGCGGCGGGGCGAACCGCAACGACGTGGGCGTCACCGCGTTCACCACCAATCCGTGTTGCAAACACGTGGCCGCCACGTCACCCGCGGCGATCACGCCACCATCTTCGGCGGCCAACTCGGCGGCGACGAGCAGACCCACACCCCGAACGTCGACGACCCCGGGCAGCTCCCGCAGCGCCTGCATCAACCGCGCACCCTGGTCCCGTGCGCGCACCGGGACGTTCTCGTGTTCCATCACGTCGAGGACCGCGAGGGCGGCGCGCGCCGCCAGCGGTTGCCCGCCGAAAGTGGTGGCGTGATCACCGGGCTTGAACGCCGCCGCGACGTCGCGCCGGGCCCAACACGCGCCGATCGGCATGCCGTTGCCGAGCGCCTTCGCCAGCGTCACCACATCCGGCCGCACGTCACCGCCGTGTTCGAATCCGAACCACCGGCCGGTGCGGCCGAGGCCGGTCTGGACCTCGTCCATCATCAACAGTGCTTCCCGCTCTTCGCAGAGCGCGCGCACGGCTTCGAGGTATCCGGGGGGCGCGGGCTGGACCCCGCCCTCACCTTGGACGGGTTCGAGCAGCACCGCACACACCCGTTCGTCCATGGCCGCCGCGAGCGCGTCGACATCCGCGAACGCGACCTGGCGGAACCCGGTTGGCAGTGGCTGGAACGTCTCCTGCTTCTGGGGTTGGCCGGTCGCCGCGAGGGTCGTGAGGGTGCGACCGTGGAACGAGTTGTACGCCGACAAGATGTGGAAGCGTTCGGGCCCGCCGTGCGCTTGGCCGTAACGACGCGCCAGCTTGATCGCACACTCGTTGGCCTCCGCGCCCGAGTTGGCGAAGAAGACCTGGCCGGGGGTGCCGGTGGCCGAGGTGAGCAACAGGTCGAGCCGTTCCGCGAGTTGAGGCTGACACTCGTTGAGGTAGAGATTCGAGACGTGCAACAACGTGGCCGCCTGGTCCGCGATCGCGGCCGCGACCGCGGGATGCGCGTGGCCCAACGACACGGTGGCGAGCCCGGCGAGGAAGTCCAGGTACTCCTTGCCCTCGGAGTCCCACAGGCGCGCACCGGCGCCGCGTACGAACGCGACCGGTTGCCGGCCGTAGGTCTGCATGACGTGCTCGTGATCGAGCTTCCAGAGTTCGTCGTAATTCACGTCATTTCCCCTCGTGGCCCTGCGGGCCGGGCCGGTCGGGCCCCGCTCCGCCAGGACCGGAAGACCGCGGGCTGCGTTTCGGCGTCGCTCACGTCCCCTCGTGTCCGCCGCTGACCATCGTGCCGATGCCTTCACGGGTGAAGAACTCGAGTAGCAGCGCGTGCGGAACCCGGCCGTCGAGGATGTGGGCCCGACTCACTCCGTTGCGCAGCGCGTGGACACACGAGTTGAGCTTCGGGATCATCCCCGCGCTGGCGCCACCGGCGGCGACCAGCGCCTCGAGCCCGTCCGCGTCGATCTGCGCGATGAGGGAGTCCTCGTCCGGGAAGTTCGCGTACACGCCGGCGACATCCGTGAGGTAAACGAGCTTCTCGGCCCCGAGCGCCTCGGCGATCGCGCCCGCGACCGCGTCGGCGTTCACGTTGTACGCCTGACCGGATTCGTCCATGCCGATCGTGGCGATCACCGGGATCAGTTCTTCGCGCAGCAGCCGGTGCAGGATCGACGGATCGATCGCGGTCACGTCGCCGACGAACCCGAGCCGCGGGTCTCGTTGGGTGACGGCGATGAGACCGGCGTCTTCGCCCGAGAGTCCAACGGCATACGAACCGTGCTGGTTCAGCGACACCACCACGTCACGGTTGACCTTGCCGACGAGCGCCATGCGGGCGATGTCCACCGTCTCGGCGTCGGTGACCCGCTGCCCGTCGATGAACTCGGGTTCCTTCCCGAGCCGCTGCATGAGATCGGTGATCTGAGGTCCGCCGCCGTGCACGACGACGGGGTTCATCCCAACGAGTCGCATCAGCACGACGTCCTGCGCGAAGTGATCCGCCAACTCGGCCGACTCCATGGCGTGGCCGCCGTACTTGATGACGACGGTCTTGCCACTGAACTCGCGAATGTACGGCATCGCCTCCGCGAGGATGTGCGCCTTCGCCTCCGCATCCGCTCGACGTTGATCAGTCATGACGTTCCGCGGTTTTCGTCGATGTAGGCGTGCGAGAGATCGGTGAACAGCATCGTGGCGGCGCCGTGGCCGGCGTGGAGATCGCACACGACGTCGATGTCGGTCTCGGCCATCACCGCGGCGAGGGCGGCGCGCGGCGCGCCCGCGTCGATGCCGTCCCGACACGCCATCACGCCGTTGTAGGTGATGGTGACCACTTCGGGATCGAACCCGGCCCCACTGGCACCCAGTTCGGAGAGGATTCGACCCCAGTACGGGTCTTCACCATTGAACGAACACTGCACGAGCTGCGATCCGGCGACGGCACGCGCCGCCCGACGGGCGTCCTCGACCGTCCGAGCGCCGACCACGTGGAGGCGGACCAACTTGGTGGCGCCTTCGGCGTCGCGCGCCATCTGCTCCGCCAGCGATCCGCAGACGTCGGTGAGCGCGTCGGTGAGCGCGTGGACGTCGGTGCGGGTGGAGACCGTCACCCCCGAGGCACCGTTCGCGAGCACGAGCACGGTGTCGTTGGTGCTCGTCGAACCGTCGACGAGGAGTTGGTTGAACGTGGAGGCGACCGCCTCAGCAAGCGCCGCTTGCAGCACGGCCGGGTCGACCGCGACATCGGTGGTCAGCGCGGCGAGCATGGTGGCCATTGCCGGCGAGAGCATCGCCGCGCCCTTGGCCAAGCCGCCGACGACGGCCGCGGTCGTGCCCACCGGCGCGGTCGCTTCCTTCCGGACCGTATCCGTGGTGAGAATCGCGTCGGCCGCCGCCGTGGCACCGTTCAGGTTCTGGCACACGGCCGGGATACCGGACTCCAACGCGTCCATCGGCATGAAGTAGCCGATGAGACCGGTGGAACAGACGAGCACGTCGGTGGCGGCGAGTCCGAGCCCGGCGCCGGTGAGTTCGGCCATGCGGCGGGCGTCCGCTCGGCCCTGCTCCCCCGTCGCGGCGTTCGCGTTCCCGGAGGACAGCACGATGGCGCCGGCCCGACCGTCGGTCAGATGGGAGCGACTCACCTGCACCGGGGCCGCGCACGCGAGGTTGGTGGTGAACACACCCGCGGCCGGCACCGCACGCGCGTCGGCGGTGGCAACGACGGCGAGATCGGGTACGCCATCGGGTTTGATCCCGGCCGCGATGCCCCCGGCCACGAAGCCCTGGGCACTCGTCACACTCATGGCCACATCCCGACGGTGGGGAGCGCGGTGGTCTCGGGCAGTCCGAGCACCACGTTCGCGTTCTGGATCGCGCCGCCGGATGCACCCTTCACCAGGTTGTCCAGGACTCCGATGGCGAGGATCCGTCCGGTCCGCTCGTCGAATCGCACGGTGACGAAGCAGGTGTTGGCACCGGTCGCGGCTTTGGTGGGCGGGGGTTCGTCCACCACCGCGACGAACGGCTCGTCCGAATAGAAGTCCCGATACACCTCGAGCAGTTTCGTGGTCGTGAGGCCGGTCGCGGCCGGGACGGCGTGACACGTTGCCTGCATGCCTCGGATCATGGGGACGAGATGCGGCGTGAACAGCGCGGTGACGGGTGTACCGGCCAGCCCGCTCAACACCTGTTCGATCTCGGCCGTGTGGCGATGCGTCAGCAAGCCGTAGCTGCTGACGCTCTCGTCGGCCTCGGTGAAGTGTCCGGTGATCTTGAGGCCCCGGCCGGCGCCCGAGAGGCCGGACATCGCATCGACGATCACGTTGGGTTCCACGAGCCCGGCGGCGAACAACGGCGCGAGCGCCAGCGTGGACGCCGTGGGATAACACCCGGGCACCGCGATGTTCTTGGCCTCGGCCACCGCCGGGCGACCGAGTTCCACGAGTCCGTACGCGAACTGATCGATGAGTTCCGGCGCGGTGTGGGTTTCTCCGTACCAATCCGCGTACTGGTCCGCTGGGAGCCGGAAATCCGCCCCGAGGTCGACGATGTGGCCGACGCGGTCGATCACCTGGGGGACGAAGCTTTGTGACGCGCCGTGGGGCATTGCCAGGAACACGACGTCAAGACCCGCGACTGCGGCCGGATCCATCGCGTCGTACACCCGGTCCGGATACGCCACCGCCAAAGACGGGTACAACGCGCCGAGCGGGGCACCCGCGTTGCTGTCGGCACTCACGTGGACGACGTCGATCTCCGGGTGGCTCGAGAGCAGTCGCAACAGCTCGGCGCCTGTGTACCCTGACCCCCCGACCACTCCTACTTGATACGTCATGACGAATAGTATACACCATAATGAATAGTAACGACGGTTCTTCGGAACCTCCGACGGTGGAGCCGTTCGCCGGGGTCACCGTCGGAACCACGTTCGGGCCCGTCACCTTTGATGTTTCGGAGTCCGCCAACGACCGGTATTGGGAAGCGGCCGGCATCACGCATTCGGCGCGAGACGCCGGTGTTCTCTTCCCTCCGATGGCCGCGAATCTGACGATCCTGGCCTTTCAGACCGTCGCGCCCGCACCGTTGCTCCACACTGCGCAGCGACTCGAGTGTCGGGCCGTGGCGGTGGCGCCGAACTCGGTGACGGTCATCGGCACCGTGACGGACCGGTTCGATCGGCGAGGACGCGAGTACGTCGAGGTGACCACGACGACCGCCGACTCCGCCGGCGCCGTGCTCTGGATCGCGGTGTCGACGTTCGTGGAGGCCGGCCCATGAGGCGATCGCTGCACCTGACCGCAGACCTACTCCGTCGCTACTCCCGGCGCGGGAACTTCCATTCCGACGCCGACGCGGCCGCGGCGATCGGCTACCGACGACTGGTGGCCCAAGGCATGCAGGTCGCCGCGCCCGCGTACGGACTCCTGCTCGACGAGTGGGGCACGGACTTCTTGACGACCGGGACCATCGAGCTGAAGTTCGTGGGGATGGTGGTGGACGACGAGACCGTCGACGCCGAAGTGAACGTGGATGCCGGCTCGGGAGCGGCCACTCTCACCGTTTCCTCGGGTGACCGCACCGTCGTCGTCGGACACGCCTCCCGAGGCCAATCATGACGACCGCGCTCCCCCGCCACCCCTGGAATACGGACTTCGCCTGGCCTGACCACACCGGTCCGTTTCGACGGGTGACACCGAACCAGGCGCGGGCGTACGACGAGCTGGGTTATTTCGTTTTGGAAAGCGCGGTCGACGCGCGCACCGTCGCCGCCCTGATCGCGGCGATCGAGCCGTTCGACGCGGAGGTCATGGACTTCCTTGCCGGCCGGCCCGACGGCCGGTTCAGTATCGCGGGGGTGGACACCGTGTCGATCGCGCTGCACCCCGCTTCGCGTAGCACCGTGTGTCGTGAAACTCCCGCTCTTGCGACTGCGTCGCAGGCCGCTCGGGCCCCGGCTCGGGGGTCGGCGTGGGCCGAGTCGGTGGTGTTCGTCCCTCGCCTTCGGCCTTCTGCGTGTCGGAGTTGATGACCGACCTCGCGCACGACCTGATCGGTCCCGAAGTGCGGCTCTACTGGGACCAGGCGGTGTACAAGCGTCCGAACGGCGCGGAGCCGGTTCTCTGGCACCAGGACAACGGCTACACCTACATCGAGCCCCAGGCGTACCTCACGGTTTGGGTCGCGCTCACCGATGCGACTCCCGAAAACGGGTGCGTGCAGGTGCTGCCCCGCGTGCACCGTTCCGGGACCGTCGCCCACTGGAACACACCGATCGGTTTCGAGTGTTGCGCGGCTCCCACCGACGCCGTGCTGGTGCCCGTGCGCGCCGGTGACGCCGTCGTGTTCTCGTCGCTCACCCCGCACGCCACCGGCGTCAACATCACCGACGAGATCCGGCGCGCCTACATCGTGCAGTACGCGCCGGATGGCGCAGAGTGTCTTCGCGGCGATCCCGATGCCGGACCACCGACGCATCGTGATCGGCAGGACGAACTTCGGCGACAGTTCCTATTGCCATGAACCCCGGCCGTATCGCGAGCTCATCATGACCGATCCCAACTCGGCGCGCGTCGAGTGCGTTTTCTGCGGTTCCACCGAGAACAAGATGACCAAGGAGCACCTCTACGGGGACTGGATTGCAGCCGTTCTCCCAGAGCCGGAACGACGCCGTGACCGGACGGTCCTGACGCGCGATCAGGAGACGCTCGAATGGAACAGCAAGGAATGGACCGAGCGCGAGTTCCGACACCAGACCACGCGGCGGTTGGTATGCGATCCGTGCAATGGCGATCTCAACGTCGGTGTTGAAATCCCGGTCCAGCAGGTTGCCCCAGGTGTGTTCCACGGCCTCCACCTGTCCGTCCTGACTGCCGGAACCGTCGCGCTCGCCGCCTGGGCAACGAAGCTGGCAATCCTTCGGGAGACCTTCGACCCGCCAACTCATCGCGTGTTCACGACTGGTCAGCGACGGCAATATCAGCGGACACTCCTTCCTCCCGACGGTGTGATGGTGTTCGCGTCGACCATTTGGAAGGAGGCTGTGCGGTGGCCGGGCTGCGATCGCAACTCGACTATTCGCGCAGAACTGAACGATGATCCTCTACCGGACCACGCGAACATTCAGATCGCCAGCTTCGGACTCCGCCGCCTGGTGCTGATCGTCGTCAACACGACCTTCGGTGCGCCGATCATGGACCTATCGACCGTCGGCCCCGAAGGCATCGTGCGGCTCTGGCCTGGACCTCGATCCTTCACCTGGCCGCTTCCGGAACCGCTCACCGACGCCGAGCTGGATGAACTCACGGGGGACGTGCCGCACCTATTCTTCCCAGCCGCCGGACCCATCATCGGTGACATCGTCCCCCCGAACTTCACGCGCCGGTGACGCCGCGCGGCAAAGCCGCGCACCACGGTTGACTCTGGGAGGTCAGCCCTCGACCTCGGTGAGGAGGCCGAGCGCGTCGACCACGAACGCCAGCGAGCACTCTCGGCGTGGGACCGGCGCGGGCGGCTCCTGCAGGGCCGCGCCCTACCCAATGCGCCATTGGATCGAGGGCGGCCCAGTCTTCGTATCGATGATGCTGACTGGCCGAACGCCGACGGGCACCTGCCACGCCACCCAGCCCCGCAAGCATTGGCCGCGCTCGATGTTGGTTGCATTGAGACCTGGCTCCCTCGCGCCGAATGTCGGTTGCAGGCGAGTGTTGTCCGGCATCATCAGCTCGTAGTCGAACGGGGTGGCCGAGACGTACTGCTTGTCGGGCGGGATGGCTGCGCCGGTGTCTGGGTCCTTCGTCAGGTCCGCGTTCACGCACAACTCGATATCTGCAGCGGCGAACTCCATTCCGGCGTCGGGCGTTCGGAACTGCACCGGTGGTGACGGTTGCTCGTACGCGTAGACGGTCTCCACGTTGCCGAGGGCCGATTGAATTTTGTCACCGACCTTCCCGACGTTCGAGGGTAGCGTCGTGGTCGTCGTCGTCGATGTGCTCGACGACGACGCGTTACCGATCACCTTGGCTTTCGGTGTGCTGCTTCCGCCGCATGCGGCGACCGACGTGACGAGGACGAGAACTGCGAACTTTCTACCTGCCTGCATCAAGTGAGCATAGGTGTTCTGTCCCTTGCGCCAGTCCAACTCGACGCAGTTCGCCGACGAGATCCGGCGCGCCTACATCGTGCAGTACGCGCCGGATGGCGCAGAGTGTCTTCGCGGCGATCCCGATGCCGGACCACCGACGCATCGTGATCGGCAGAACGAACCGGCGCGTCAGTTCCCGGTTGTCGTCGGCGGTGTGCGCGCGTCCGCGGGTGCACCGGGCTGACCGGGCTCCAGGACGTTGCGTTGGTCCAACACGTAGAGCAACGCGAGTGACGGCACGATCACGAGCACCGCGACCCCGGTGACGATGAACAGCGCGACCAGCGTGCCCGAGGGCGCGGCGCCGCGCTCGATGGTCATGGACGTGGGCAACAGGTACGGCCACTGAGCGACGCCCCAACCCCACACCACCGCCGCGACCGCAACGACTGCAAACGCTCGGGCCGCGCGGATCGACTCTCGAATGAGGAGAACGAGCGCGGCGAGACCGCAGACGGTGGAGAGGATCACGAGGGGAAGTCCCCGGCCTCCGAGGTGCTCGTGCAGATGCTTCGCGTCCGCAGCGAGGACGAAATATCCGATGAGCGCCAAGGCACCCGCGACGATTGCCGCACCGATCGCGCGCCGTCGGAAGTACCCGACCAAGTCTCGGGCGCCGGTGCGCTGGGCGTCGTAAGTCAGGAAGACCGCGGCAAGGTACGCGCAGACCGTCACGGCGAGCAGGCCGCCGACGATCGACGATCCGTTGATCCATGACGTCACTCGGTCGCCCGCCCGTCCACCAGCTGGGACGCGGCCGGAGACGATGCCGCCGACGATGGCACCGAAGCAGTACGGAACGACGACGCTGGAGATCGCGAAGGCCGCACCGAACACGCGCTGCTCCGCGACGGTCGGCACCACCTTGCGGAACGCGAAGCCCGAGCCGCGGAGCACGATCCCGAGCGCGGCGATCGACAGCGGCACGAACATCGTGAGCGTGATCGACGCGAACGTCTGCGCGAAGGCGGTCCAGAGCACCACGAGACAGAAGATCAGCCAGACGTGATTCGCCTCCCACACCGGTCCGATCGCGTGCTCGATGAGGGCCCGCGGTCGACGGCCGCGCTCGGCCCCGCCGGCCACGAGATCCCAGAAGCCCGCGCCGAAATCAGCGCCACCGAAGATGGCGTAGGCGGTCACCGCGCCGAACAGGACGACCGCCATCGCTTCTGCACCGCTCATCAGTTTCGCTCTCGGCCCTGCGGGCCAGGCCGCTCGGGCCCCGTTCGGCCGCCGGATGCGTACGCGCGTGCCACCCGCGGCCTCACTTCGACCTCGGTGTCGGGGCGTACGGTCCGGCGGGATCCTCACCGGCGCGCCACCGCCGCGCCATCGACCGCAGCACCAGGATCGTGGCCGTCGCGACCGCGGCG
Organism: Acidimicrobiia bacterium; assembly: GCA_031422675.1. Classification (GTDB taxonomy): domain Bacteria; phylum Actinomycetota; class Acidimicrobiia; order IMCC26256; family JAENVU01; genus JAENVU01. The sequence continues at coordinate 23,143 of JANPMG010000136.1, forward strand.
TACACGGCCACGACAACGACGAACGTGATCCACACGTTGCCGTCGGTAGTGGCGCCGTCCTCCACCCGCATGAAGCCCCGCACGATCCACGGTTGCCGGCCGACCTCGGTGACGATCCAGCCGGCCTCCATGGCCACGACACTCGCGACCCCGGCGATCGCCGCCGCCCGCAGGAACCACGGCGACTTCGGGAGGTCACGTTTGCGCCACCATACGAAGCCGAACCACACCGACAGTGCCGCCAGCGCGCTCCCGAGTCCGATCATGATGTCCCACGCCCAATGGACGATGTTCGCCTGCGCGTAGGTGGGACGGTCTCGAGCCGGGACCGAAGTCAGGCCCTTGATCTCCGTGTCGGTCGAGTACCCCGACATCAAGGATGCCGCGCCGGGGATCTTGATACCGCCCCGCACGTTGCCGTCGGCGTCGAAGTACCCACCGAGGATCTCGGGCACGTTCGTGCCGGTCTTGTTGACCAGCTCGATGGCGGCGAACTTCACCGGGTCATCGCGGAACACGGCACGCGCGGTGAGGTCCCCCACCACGATCTGAAGGGGCGCACTGACCGCCGCGACCGAGAACGCGATGAGGAACCCGAGCCGGTGATACCGATCACGTCGACCGCGCAGCATGGCGACGGCGTACACCGAGGCGACGAGGAAGCCACCGACGAGATATGCGGCCACCAACATGTGCGCGGTCTCGTAGGGGAAGGCGCGGTTGAAGATCACGCCCATCGGACTCACGTCGACGACCTTGCCCGCGGCGTTGAGCTTGAACCCGGCCGGCTGGTTCATCCACGCGTTCGCCGAGATCACCGCCGCGGTCCCGCCGATCCCCGACAACACGATCGGCACCCCTGACCAGAAGTGTGCGCGCGGTGAGAGCCGGTCCCAGCCGTAGATGTAGATCGCGAGGAAAATCGCCTCGACGAAGAAGAACAGGCCCTCGATCGCGAACGGAATGCCGAACGCATCGCCGAACTTCCCCATGAACCGCGGCCACAGCAACCCGAACTCGAACGAGAGCACGGTGCCGGTCACCGCGCCGACGGCGAAGGTGACGGCGAGGACCTTCGACCACCGCCGGGCCAGCCGGCGCGCGTCTTCGTCGCCGTGCTTGTTCGCCTTGTATTCGGCGACCAGGATCATGAACGCCCACGCCACGCCGAGCGGCACGATGATGATGTGCACCCCGAGTGTGAACGCCATCTGCGCTCGTGCCCACGGCAACGGATCGACGGCGAAGATCATCGGGGTCGAGTGTACGAGTGGGTCTCGGCAGCGATCGGGATCTGCTCGGGAACGTGTTCACTGGCCCCGCAGCCACCCATCGGGGGGGGGCGGGGCCAGCGATCGCTCATCGCAATGTTCGGCGTACCCTGCCCGAGGTACCCGGACGACCATGATGTCGTCGTGAATCGAAGCGTGATACCCCATGACAGATGACGGTGCTGCACCGCGGCGGGCGACGACGCTCGCGGAGTTGCACGTGAAGTTGGAGCGGCTGATATCCGAGGCGGGGTTCGCCGCCGGCCTCGGGTTCGTCCCGCGGTCATCCGACGTCGTCATTGCGTCGTACGCCAAGTGCGGTACGACGTGGCTCCAACAGATGGTGCACAGTTTGACGACCGGCGGCGATCTCGACTTCGACGACATCTCGCGGGTTGTGCCGTGGATCGAAACCGCGGCCGACCTCGGCCTCGAGCTCGACGGACCCCAACGCGGTGAACCGCGCGTGTTCAAGAGTCACCTCTCGTACGACCAGGTTCCGGCCGGAGCTCGGTACATCGTCTCGGTTCGCGACCCGCGCGACGCCCTCGTCTCGGCGTATCGGTTTTTCGAGGGTTGGTTCTTCGAACCTGGTTCGATCGACATCGAGACGCTCGGCCGGGCGCGCTTCGTGGAAGGGCGTAGCTACTACACGCACCTCGCTTCGTGGTGGCCACGTCGTCACGACGCGAACGTGCTGCTGCTCGCGTACGAACACATGAAGGCCAACCACGAAGGGGGCGTCCGTCGCGTCGCCGAGTTCATCGGCTTCGGCGATGACGAGGACCGGATCGCGATTGCGTGCCAGGAGTCGTCGCTCGCAAGCATGAAGGAGCACCACGACAAGTACGACGACCTGATGATGCGCGAACGCAGCGAAGTCGTGTGCGACCTGCCGCTCGGCAGCGACTCGAGCAAGGTGCGCTCGGGTGAGGTCGGTGCGCACCGAGCGGAACTCTCGGATCGGCTCGTCGCCGACCTCGACGCCACCTGGGTCGAGACGATCACCGCAGAGTTCGGCATCCCGAACTACGAGACCATGCTCGAAATGCTCGCAACCGGCCAGTGACTCGGTAGGAAGCGGTCCATGCAGGCAGCGGATGTTCAGCGCGCGGTGGCGGCGGCCATGGCCGTCGGGTCGGCGCTCGACCTGACCGTTGCCGACGCGATCGTCCTCAGCAACTCGAACAAGCTCGCGCTCCGCCTGCTGCCGTGTGACGTCCTCGCCCGAGTCGCGCATCACGGCGAGGAGGTTGCCCAGTTCGAAGTCGAGCTTGCTCTCCGGCTCGCCGCAACCGAGAGCCCGGTGGCGGCTCTGGATCCGCGAGTGGAGCCGCGCGTCTACGAGGAAGACGGCTTCGTCATGACGCTGTGGACCTACTACGAACCGGTGACACCCCAAGCGCCCTCCCCGGCCGAGTTCGCGGAGGCGCTCGCGCGGCTGCATGCCGGCATGCGGACAGTCGACATCACGGCGCCGCATTTCACCGATCGAGTTGCAGAAGCTCGAGCGCTCGTCGCGAGCCCTGATCTCACTCCGGAACTCGCCGACGCGGACCGGGCGCTCCTCGGCGACACGTTGCCAAACCTGGGCCGAGCGATCAGTGACCGTGGAGCACCCGAACAGTTGCTGCATGGCGAGCCGCATCCAGGCAACGTGCTCAACACCAAGGACGGGTTGCGGTTCATCGACCTCGAAACGGTGTGCCGGGGGCCGATCGAGTTCGACCTCGCCCACGTGCCCGCATCCGTGAGTCAGCACTATCCGAACGTTGATCACGACCTGCTCCAGAACTGCCGGGGCCTCGTCCTCGCGATGGTGACCGCGTGGCGCTGGGATCCCGGCGACCAGTTTCCCGACGGGCAACGAGCCGGGCGAGCACTCCTCCGCGCCCTTTGCACGGGACCACCGTGGCCGACGCTCGATGTCGCGATGCGCCGGGCCGGCCTTCCGTAGGCTCACCGGCAAGTGGACGCCAGCCTCGTAGTCTCGGGACGATGGCATCTGCCCGAGCCCGAATCGTCACCATTGTTCTGCTGAGCGTTGTCGTCGGCGCCACCGGGTGCGCCTCCACCCGGAACAGGGAAGCGGCGTCAACGCCTTCGAGCACGACTCCCGGAGTCATCACGAACACGACGATCCGTGCGAACGGTTTCACCTTCGACGCACGCACGGCCGGACCGCCGAAGGGCCCGCTCGTCATCCTCCTGCACGGCTTCCCGCAATCGTCATACGAGTGGCGAAAAGTGATGCCGACCCTCGGTCGTGCGGGATACCACGTCGTCGCCCCCGATCAGCGCGGCTACTCGCCCGGCGCGCGACCCATCGCCGATGCCGAATACACGATCGACAACATGGTGGCGGACACGATCGCGATCGCCGAACGCTTTTCCGCGCGAAAGTTTCACCTCGTCGGACACGACTGGGGTGCGGGCGTGGCCTGGGCGACGGCAATCGCGCATCCCGATCGCCTCCGCAGCCTCACTGCCGTCTCGGTCCCCCATCCGGCCGCGTACGCGAAGGCGAGCGAGAATCCGAACGGCGAACAGTCCAAGAAGAAGGGCTACATCGACACGTTCATCGCGCCCGGCGTGGCGGCCGGACTCGCGAACGAGGGTTTCTTGCGCGCGGCGTTCGGAGGCACAGCCACGGACGCCGACATCAACGAATACATGAAGGTGCTCGGAACGACCGAGGCCATGGATGCCGCGCTGGCGTGGTACCGCGCGAACGATCTCCGCACCGGACTCGGCACCGACGCGCCATCCGTCAAGGTACCGACACTGTTCGTCTACGGGACCGCCGACTGCTGCCTCGGCCGTGACGCCGCCGATCTGACGGCGAACTACGTCGCTGCTCCGTACCGCTACGAAGTCCTCGACGGTGTGACGCACTGGATTCCCGAGGCCGCCAAAGAAAATCTCACCGAGCTTCTGGTGGCATTTCTCGCCGCTCCGACCCGCTGAGAAGTGCGGGCTACGCCGGAATGAGTTCCGCCTCGAGGCGGGCACGAAGCTCGGCGGGGATCGGCGTGGAATCGTGCGAACCGGGGACCACGGACACGTAGGTGATGGTGCCCACGCAGACCGGCCGGTCGCCGACGGTTGCGGTGTAGCGGAGATCGAAGGACTTGGTGCCCATACGGCTCGGCGCCACCGCGATAGCGACGAACTCGTCGAAGCCGGCGGGACCGCTCCATTCGACGACCGCCTTCACGAGCATGACGTCGAAGTCCTTGAAGAACGCCTCGGCCGCCTCGTAGCCGAGATGACCGAAGTAACGGGTGCACGCCTCGTCGAAGTACGTGAGCCAGTGGGCGTTGAACACCACGCCCTGTTGGTCGACCTCCGCGTAGCGCGGCCGCACCGTGTGAACGAACGGCGTGGAGGTCACGACCGCAGCTCGCCGCCGTGTCGCTTGGCCACCGCAGTGATGCAAGCCTTTCGCACCTTGGTGATCTCCTGCTCGTTCAACGTCCGGTCGGGCGCACGGAAACGCACGGCGATCGCCAGGCTGCGACGGCCGACGCCGAGCGCCTCGGACCGGAACTCGTCGAACACTCGGGCGTCCTCCAGCAGCTCACCTCCGGCCTGCTGCACCGTGGCGAGGACTGCGGCTGCGGGTACCGCATCGTCGAGCACGAACGCCAGGTCCATCGCCGCGGCGGGATAGTACGACAGCGCGACGAACGCCGGATCGCGCCGGGTCCCGGCCAACAGCGGGCCGAGGTCCACCTCGAAAGCGACGGCCGGGCCGGTGACGCCGAAAGCACCCAGGACCGGCGGATCGATTTCACCGACCGTGCCGATCACCGCACCGTCCACCACGATCGATGCGACCCGACCCGAGCGGAAACCGGCGGCGTCGCCGGCACGGGTTTCGACGTCGGCGAGCTGCAACGCCTCGATGATTGCGCCGAGCGCGTCGGTAGCGTCGTAGACGTCGACCGCCCGATCCGGCTCCACGGGACTTCGACGGACAGATCCGCTCGCCACGAACGCAAGGTGGTCACGCTCGTCCGGTAACAACTGTCCGCGCGGCGGGGCGGCGAACACGTGCCCGACTTCGAACAGGCCGAGATCCGCCAGTCCGTGGCTCGCGTTCTGTGCCACCGACTTCAGGAGTCCAGGCAGGATCGCCGGCCGCAGGATCGGCTCGTCGGCACTCAACGCGTTGGTGGCCCGAACGGTACCGACGATCGTTCGGCCCAAGCGCGTGAGGTCGGTCTCCGCGATCAAGGGGAGGGTCATCGCCTCCGAGTGCCCGAGACCCACCATCGCGTCGACGACCAACCGACGCGCGCGTTGACGCCGCGTGAGGCCACCCTCCTGTTCGGTGGTGTGCGGCAGGGTCCGGGGGATGGAGTCCAGTCCCACCCGGCGGCCGACTTCCTCGACGATGTCGATCTCGCGAGTCAGATCGGGACGGTACGTGGGCGCGATCGCAGTGAAGACGTCGTCGTCGGAGTCCGCGCCGGAGTCCGCGCCGACCTCCGCGATCTCGATCCCCAACGGGCGCAGCGATTCCCGAACCTGGGTCCCGTCGAGCGCCACGCCGAGCACTGCCGCCACCCGGGCCGGACGCACGCGGATGCGTTCACGCTCGATCGGCGCGGGGTACTCGTCGATCGCGGGCGGGCCGACGGGCGCGGCGGCCACCTCGGTGAGCAACTGCACGACGCGATCCGATGCGCGCAGCACCCCGTTGGGATCGACACCCCGTTCGAATCGCGCGCTGGCTTCCGAACGCAGACCGAGGCGCTTCGAGGTCATCGAGATTCCCATCGGGCTGAAGTACGCGACCTCCAGCACGATGCCCGTGGTCCCGGCATGCACCTCGGCCGCCGCGCCACCCATGATTCCGGCGATCGCGTGGGGTCGGCGGTCCGCGTCGCAGATGAGCAGATCGCTCGGCAACAACTTCCGCTCGACGGCGTCCAAGGTGGTCAGGGTCTCGCCGTCGGTCGCGAGCCGCACCACGAGCCCCGGGCCCCGTAGGCGATCCAAGTCGAACGCATGCGAAGGCTGTCCGAGTTCGAGCATCACGTAGTTCGTGACGTCCACGACATTCG
>JANPMG010000137.1:0-6168 GCA_031422675.1 Acidimicrobiia bacterium
GTACCGGGCACTTCCTCGGGGAGCCCGGCCGCGAGCCACGCGGTGCGCGCGATGTCACCCGCTTGGGGGCCGATCGCGTCGACGCAGCCGAACACCACGTCTTCCACCGCGGCGGGATCGAAGTCGTTGCGTTCGACGATCGCCTTGAGCACGTGCGCGCCGAGATCCGCCGGATGCACCTGACTCAGGGCACCGCCGCGCCGCCCGACCGGCGTCCGCACCGCATCGACAATGAATGCCTCGCTCATTTCTGCTCCCCGGTTTCGTTGGTGACGTCAAGGATCGCGCGGGCGACGCGTTCACGGTGCCAGGCCGCATCACCCCAGGTGCTCGCCAACGCCCACGCGCGCTTCATCCAGAGGTGCAGGTCGTACTCGTACGAGTAGCCGATCGCGCCGTGACACTGGAGCGCAGTGCGCGCCGCGTTCGTGGCCACGCCGGCCGCCTGCGCCTTCGCCATCGACACGTGGACCGCCGCGCCCGAGTCACCGACGGCGAGCGAGTGCGCGGCGCGATACACGAGGGGCGCGGCGAACTCGATGCCGATCCGAACGTTCGCAAGCTGGTGTTTGATCGCTTGAAAGGACCCGATGGGTGCGCCGAACTGTTTGCGGTCAACGGTGTAGGCGACGGTCAGGTCCAGCATCTGGCGCGCCAGCCCGAGCAACTGCGCCGAGTAGCCCAGGTTGCCTCGCCAAAACGCGAGCGACAGCTCCGCGCGGGTCAGGGGACGGGCATCGGTCGCATCGATCAACCGAGCCAGTCGGCGGCTGCCGTCGACCGACGTCAGAAGGTCGAGCTTCGCACCGCGGCCGAGCGCCACCGCCGGGTCGGGATCGAGTCGCACCAAGACGTCGGCCGAGCCCGCCCACGGGATGAGCGGATCCCCTGCGGTCACCGTGAGCTCCCCGGTGACCACACCCGGATGGTCGGCGAACACGAGTGGCGCCCCGACGAAAACGTGCTCCACGAACGGCTCCGGCAGCGCGGCCCGGCCGGTCTCCTCGGCCAGCAGAACCACGTCGAGCTCGGTCAGGCCGAGCCCGTTCGCCGATTCGGGGACCAACGCACCGAGCACGCCCATGGCGCCGAGCGCGAGCCACGCGCCGCCGCCGCTCCGCCCGTCGCCGCTCCGCCCGTCGGCGTTCGTCCATGCGGCGCGCACCACGCTCGGGGGGCACTCCTTCGCGAGCAGATCCCGGACCGCATCTCGGAATGCGAGCTGATCACCGGTGAATGCGAACTCCACGACCGCTACTTCCTCGGGAGTCCGAGCACGCGCTCGGCGATCACGTTGCGTTGGATCTCGTTCGTGCCCGCGTAGATCGGACCCGAGAGCGCGAACTCATAGCCCTTCATCCACGCCGACTCGAGTTCGGCTTCGGCGCCGAGCAGGTCCAGTGCGGTTTCGTGCAAGGACACGTCGAGTTCGGACCAGAACACTTTGGTGAGACTGGACTCCGCGCCAGGCGGATCGCCTGCCGTCACTCGCGTGACGGTCTGCAGCGTCTGAAGTTGGTACGCCTCCGCGTCGATGTACGCCTGCGCGACCCGGCCCCGCACCGAACCGTCGATCGCGTCCGCACCGCGTTCGCGAGCGAGCGCGACCAAGCGCTCCGCCGTCGCCAGGAACCGGCCCGGACTCCGCAGCGTGAGCCCGCGTTCGGAGCCGGTGGTGGCCATCGCGACGCTCCAACCCTGGTCCACCCCACCGAGCACGAGGTCGTCGGTCACGAGCGCGTCCTCGAAGAACACCTCCGCGAACCCTTCGTCGCCATCGAGGCGGCCGAAGCCGCGGACCGTCACTCCCGGCGTGTCGAGCGGGACGAGGAAGTACGTGAGGCCGCGATGACGTTCCGCGCTCGGGTCGGTCCGGAACAGCCCGAAGAGATGCGTGCAGAACGCGCCGCGAGTAGTCCAGGTCTTCTGCCCGTTCAGGCGCCACCCACCGGCGGAGGGGTCGCGGGTGGCGGTGGACCGGATGCCCGCGAGGTCGCTGCCGGCGTCGGGCTCGGACCAACCCTGACACCACGACTCCTCGCCACTCGCCATCGTCGGGAGGTACCGGTCCTGCTGCGCCGGCGTGCCGAACTCGAAGATCGTGGGGGCCAGCAGGAAGATGCCGTTCTGGGTGACGCGCTGGGGTGCACCCGCTCGGTAGTACTCCTCCTCGAAAATCAGCCACTCCCACAGCGACGCGCCCCGGCCGCCGGACTCCTCGGGCCAGGACACCACCGCCCACCGGGCATCGAAGAGCTTCCGTTCCCACTCGAGGTGGAGCGCGAAACCGGCCTTCGTGTCCCCGCTGGGAAGCGGCTCCGGGGGGACGTTGGCCGCCAGCCAAGCCCGTACCTCAGCCCGAAACTGCTGCTCGCTCGGGCTCCACGTGAGGTCCATACGGGCCGGGACGCTACCCGTCGACCTGACCCGTCATGAGATCGAATATCTCGACCCCGGGCGACGACGGTTGGCAGAAGAACCGCACCATTTGACCGTCTCGCGCAGTTCGACAAGAATCCCCGGGCCTCGCCGGGCGGCGGCGAGTCGGGGGAGGACAGCACATGGGCACGACTCGGTCGCGACTGTTGGCGTTGATCTGTGTGCTGAGCACCGGTCTCGGCCCCGTACTGACGAGCGCGGCGCCGGCGAGCGCGCTCTCGAACCCGAACCTGCCGTGGCTCACCCTCAGCCGCACGATCAGCTCGCAGCCGTGGCCCGGCTCGGCGATCAAGGCCTTCGACCTCGAGGGTTCCACCTACCTCCCGTTCGACCAGACCATGTGGATCGTCGACGACCAGGCCGACAGCGCCTCCGAGATCAACCCGACCACCGGAAAACTGCTGCGCACCATCTCCCAGACGACCTTCGCCGCGGCCACGCCCGTCGGCGGCGCCGCCCCGGCGGGCGCAGCTCGGGCCGACGCCTTCCTGTCCGTGGCCTACGACCTGAGCACGGACAGCTTGTACGTCTTTTCCGGCAACTGTTGCGGTGTGGCGCCATACCAACCCACCGTGTTCCGCCTGAAGCGTGACGCGAGCGCCAAGTTCCAGGTGGAGTCCTACCAAGCGCTCCCCGAAGGATCCGATGCCGCCGCGGCCGGAGTCCGGCCGGGCACCGGGTTGTACTTCGGCAAGGGCCAGAAGATCCGAACCTACGACTACGCGAGCAACACGATCGGCACGAACATCACCATCATCGGCGCGGGCACCACGATCGCGGGCATGACCTTCACCGACGCGGGCACCTTGCTCGTGACGACCACGGCGAACGAACTCGTGAAGGTGGACACCGCGAGCTGGACCGCGGTCCCGGGATGGACGTTCCCCCTCGGCCGGTTCGGGATCCTCAACCCGACCTCCATCGAAGCGATCGGAGATCAACTTTTCATCACCGACGGCTACGACGCGCGTCCGCCCACCGATCCGCTGAAGTACGCGATCTTCGTGATCAATCTCGCCGAGGCCCCGCCGGTCACCGCGCGTTTCACACCGCACGTGACGCGCGGCCCGGCTCCACTCACGGTCTGGTTCGTCGACAAGAGCGTGCGGGCCGACACCCACCAATGGAACTTCGGTGATGGGGCAACGTCGACGGCGGTGAGTCCGGCCCACATGTTCACCACCCCGGGCAACTTCACCGTGACCCTGAACGTCACCGGAGTCGGCGGGTCCAGCACTACCAGCACCGTGATCAGCGTGCTGCCGTCAACCGCCCGGACCGGCGGCTACACGCTCGACGGGTTCGGCGGTCTGCACCCCTTCCGCGTGGGCACCACCGCGACCGCACCCGCCACATCGGGCTCCCAGTACTGGCCCGGCTGGGACATCGCCCGCGGCGTGGGGGTCCTGCCCGATGGCGCCGGCGGTTACACGCTCGACGGCTTCGGTGGTCTGCATCCCTTCCGCATCGGAACCGGACGGACCCCGCCCGCCGCCACCGGTGCCCCGTACTGGCCGGGGTGGGACGCGGCCCGCGGCGTGGCCTTGATGCCGAACGGCAACGGCGGCTACATCGTGGACCTCTTCGGCGGAATCCACCGGTTCCGGATCGGTGCGAGCGCGCTCCCGCCGCGAGCGTCGGGCAGCCCGTATTGGCGGGGCGTCGACCGCGCGCGCGGCATCTCGATCCTCCCCAACGGCACCGGCGGCTACGTGGTCGACCGTGACGGCAACCTGCACGCCTTCGCCATCGGGACCAACGGCGCGCCGCCGTCGCCGACGAACGTGTGGCCGGCGCTCCCCGGTCGTCCGGTCCACGGCGTGTCGTTACTGGGCACCGGAACCGGGGGCTACACCGTCGACGGCATCGGCGTCGTCCACCCCTTCGCCATCCTCGCCAATCCGCCGGGACCGCGCGGCGTGACCACCTGGCCCGGATGGTCGATCGCACGCGACATCGCAGTGCTCCCCGGCAACTAGCCCGGATCTTTAGGTAGCGGCGCTAAAGCCGGTCGGTCAGGCGTCCGCGGTCGCGATCGACTTCGCCCACCGGTAGTCGGCCTTGCCCGACGGCGAGCGAACGATCTCATCGACGAGGTGCACTTCCTTGGGCACCTTGTACCCGGCGATCGTGGTGCGTGCGTGCGCCGCCAAGTCGTCGGCGGTCGGCTGGGCGTCACCACGGGCCTTGACCACGGCGGCCACTCGCTCGCCCCAGCGCTCGTCTGGGACACCCACCACGACGACGTCGAAGACATCGGGATGCGACTTGAGCGCGAGCTCCACTTCCTCGGGGAAGATCTTCTCCCCGCCCGAGTTGATGCTCACCGAACCGCGCCCGAGCAACGTGATCTGGCCATCCGCTTCGACGCGAGCCATGTCGCCCGGTACCACCCAGCGCTCGCCGTTCAACACCATGAACGTGGACGCGGTCTTGGCCTCGTCCTTGTAGTAACCGAGGGGCATGTAGCCCTTGCGCGCCAGGAGGCCGATGATTCCCGAACCGGGTTCCACGGGCACGCCGGCCTCGTCGATGACCACCGTGTGCTCACCCATGGCGAAGCGCGGCTTGCCTTCGGCGTCGGCGCCCGCCACCGATCCTTGGAAACCCGTCTCGGATGCACCCATCGAGTCCACGATCAACACGTGCGGGAGCACTTCGTTGATCTTCTGCTTCACCGTGGGCGAGAGAATCGCGCCGCCGGAACCGATGACGAAGAAGTTCGACAGGTCGTAATCGGCGCCGTCGTCTTCGAGCGCCTCGATCAGCGGACGCGCCATCGCGTCGCCGACCAGGCTGATGGTCATCACGTTCTCGCGCACGACCGTGGCCCACACGTCGTGCGGATCCATCTTCTTCTGATCGCTCAAGACGAGAGTGTTGCCCTGGAGGAGCAGCATGAGCGCCACCCACTGGGCCGCGCCGTGCATCAGCGGTGCGACGGGGAAGCCGACGAGCGTGCCGCCGCTCCGGGCGAGTTCCATGACGGCCTCGGGTGATTCGAAGATGGCGCCGCCGCCCATGAGCGCGCCGATGGTGGAGTGGAAGAAGTCCTCCTGGCGCCACATGACACCCTTCGGCATGCCGGTGGTACCGCCGGTGTAGAGCATGTAGAGGTCATCGGGGCTGCGGGGCTGGTCGTAGCGCGTGGCCGACGCGGCGCTCAACGCGGCTTCGTACTCGACGCTGCCGATGCTGGCGAGGTCCTCGTCGGTGCCGTCTTCGATGGAGACGAACACCGCCAGCTTCGGACACTGTTCTTTGACCGCCGCGATGCGCGGAACGAACTCGCGACCGTGCACAAGTCCCACGAGGTCCGCGTTGTCGAACAGGTAAGCGAGCTCAGCCTCGACGTAGCGGTAGTTCACATTGATCGGAACCGCGCGCGCCTTCCAGATCCCGAACATGGCCTCCACCCACTCGGGACCGTTGTACGCGTAGATGCCGACGTGGTCGCCGGTGGTGACACCGTTCGCCAGCAGATAATTCGCGAGGCGCGTCGAACGCTCGTCGAGTTCGGCGAATGTGACCCGCCGATCACCGCAGATGACTGCGGTCCGGTCGGGCGCAAGGTCGGCGACGCCCTCTATCAGGTCGGCAAAGTTCCAAACCACTATTTCCTCACGATCACACAGCTGCCATGGCCGAACAGGCCCTGATTGATGGACAGGCCCACTCGGGCCCCTTGCACTTGGCGAGCGCCGGCTTGGCCGCGCAGATGCCAGGTCA
>JANPMG010000138.1:0-29171 GCA_031422675.1 Acidimicrobiia bacterium
TCCACGATCGTGATCTGATACCGACCGCGTGGCCCCCCGCCCGGAACGGCCCCGCTCTCGATGGCGCGCACGGTCGGCCCCACCAGCACGCCGAGTGCGGACGAGACCCGCGGCGTCGGCGGCTCGACCGTCGACGCGTCAAGCGCGAATCCGAACCCGTAGGTCGCGACGATCAGCCCCAGCGCGATGACGCCGACCGGCGCCGCCCTCCGACCCCAGAACAGAGGGGCGGTCACCGCGGAACTGGCGCGGCGCGCCGACCCGAGCGCAACCCCGGTCCATCCGATTGCGAGGAGCATCAAGCCGTTGACGGCCCAGGACCACAGCATCAGGTAGTACCAGACGAACCCGAAGATGTTGCCGATGGAGAGCGCGCCGAGCGCCAACGCCACTGCGATCACGCAATCGAGCGCCAGGAGGGCTCGCACCTTCGTTCGGCGCGCCCCTTCGACGCTCGCCACCCAGATCGCGCCGAGCAGCAGTCCCGGAAGAATCGAGCCGGTGGTCGCATCCTGCCCGGCGAGGAGACGCCACGGGTTGAGGTGCACCAAGAGCACCCGCACGCCCTCGCGCAGCCCGATCGGATCCTCCGGCGGCGCGCTGAAGTGCTCCCAGATGATCGTGAGATTCCCCGGTTCCTGGGTCAACTCCTGCACCACGAACGGGATCGACGTGAGGACGACGATGCCGATCGAGACCCCGAGCCAACGGGCCGCGTGCGCGGGTAACGCCCCGCGCCGCCGCCACCAACTCCAACCCAACCAGGCCGCCGTCAGGGCGCCGAGACCGCCGACGAGACCGAGATACGAGATGTGGGTATGGAGGCAGAAGACCGCAGCGAAGGTCGTGACCGGGAGCAGCGCGATGTCGTCGCACAGCACGGACCACACGCCGAGCAGCACCACGACGAACCAGAGCATCGGCAGGTAGGGATTCCACGCCTGAGTCAGCACCGATGGGCCGTAAAACCATGTGAGCACAGCCAGGACGGCGCCGAGACCCATCAGGAACGCCGGGCCGCCCCGACGACGGGCGATCATGAGGCTCAGACCGATGGCGAGTGCGTTGACGCACGCCGCGGCCATCTGGAGCGCCCACGCCGAGGAACCGAACAGTTTGTAGAAGGGCGCGAGGAGCCAGAAGCTCAACGGACCAGGATGGCTGCCCTGGCGGGCGAGGTTGCCGATTCGCCCGGGAAGCCCGATCAACGGCGGGTGCAGGGTGAAGACATCTCGCACTCGCATCTCGGTCTGGGCCAGATCGAGGATCGGATACCAGCGGGGGCGAGCCAGCACGATCAGCGCGACCACGAAACCCGCGACGATCGCGGCCCAGATCACGACCGCCAGACCCCGAGGCGACCGGGGCGGAATCGGCGCCGCAATCGGAGGATCGTGACCGACCGACCGAGCGGCGGCGGAGCCGGTGACGCTGCGCCCGCTCGCCGACGACGTGGACATCGGTGCCATCCTACGGGGGCATTGCGCGCCGAGACGACCACCCATCGCCCCGAAATCGCCGTCGTCGCTGCTACTGTCGGCTCGATGTCCGCCGGGCCTGCGCGTCGTTCGCGGGAACCGTGGTAGCCCCCGTGTCGGGTCCCGTGTCGAGTCCCATGTCGGGTCCGCTCGGGTCACTCCAGCGTCTTTGGGCTGGCCTTTCCGACCGCATCGCGTCGTGGTCACCCCGCACCAAACGCATCATCGTCTTCGCCGTGATCGCCGCGGCATTTCTCCTTCCGCTGCGTGGGCTGCTGCGGAATCAGGGGCCGCCGATGGAAGAGGGCTTCATGCTCGTCTTTCCCGAGTCGGTCCTGCGCGGCGACTTCCCGAACCGGGATTTCCTGCACCTCTACGGCCCGGGCAGCCTGTGGGTCCTCGCCGGATGGATGAAGCTCTTCGGCGTCACGCTCGAGGCCGAGCGGATCTTCGCCCTCCTTCAGCAGATCGGTGTGGTCACCGGCCTGTACTGGCTCGCCCGCCCCTTCGGCCGCCGGCTTGCGCTCGCGTGCGCGCTGCTCTCACTTCTCTTCATCCTCCCGCCGCTCGGGCTGACCGCGCTGGCGTGGGTGGGTGGCGTGGCGCTCGGGCTGCTCGGCCTGGGTACCGTGCTCGCGGGTCGACGCCGGTGGGACCGCGCGCCCGCCACCGCATTGCGATACGCGTTCTGGGGCGGCGTCCTCAGCGCGGGGGCGTTGCTGTTCCGGCTCGATCTGGTGCTGGCGGTGGTGCTCGGCGGGTGGGCGGCGACGGCCGGCCTCGGCGCGGCGTTCCGCAAGCGGGTCCTGCTCGGCTTCGGCCTCGGGATGAGCGTGTACATCGTTCAGCTCGCCACGGCCGGGATGGCCAACACGTTCACCGGCATGGTGCTCGACCCCGTTGTGTATCTCCGCGGCGGTCGCCGCCTCCCGATCCCGCCCTCGTGGGATCACCTCGACGGTTTCCTCCAGCGCTCCGGTGCGATCTCGCCGCCCAAATGGCCGCTGCCCTCCCTCGAAACGTCACAGCAACTCTTCGTCTGGTTTTTCTTCATGCTCGCGGCCGTGGTGTTCATCCCGCTGGTGGGGAGAATGTCGGTGCGCGCCACGCCGCACCGCTTCGCGAGTCGAGCACTGCTCGCCGCCGGGCTGTTCGGACTCGGCATGGTCTCGCAAGGGGTGCAGCGCGTCGATTCGGCCCACTTCTCGTGGGTCAGTTGCGTCTCGGTCGCGCTGCTCCCGGTTGCGGTCCACGAACTCGTCACGATTCGAAGACTGCGAGCGTTGAAAACGGAACCGCGTCGCCTGAGCGGCCGGTTCACGTGCGCCGTGGCGGTCCCGATCGCAATCGTGCTGCTGATCCCCCACTTCACCGGCTGGTCGTACATCGATTTCTCGGCCCAGACCTTCGGCCGCCATCGGCTCGCGTTCGAGATCGAACGGAACGGTCGCCGGTTCTATTACGGCCGTGACGACGTGGCGAAGGCCGCTCGCGCGTTGCTGGCCGAGGTTCCGAAAGTCGCAAAGCCAGGTGACCGACTCTTCGTCGGTCCGACCGACCTCCGCAAGACGCCGTACTCCGACGCGTACCTGTACTACCTCCTGCCCGAGTATCCGCCGGGGACGTACTTCATCGAAATGGATCCCGGCGTCGCCAACCGTGCCGGATCGCGCATGCCCTCAGACCTCGCGAGCTCCGAAGTCGCGATTCTCTCAGGGGTATGGACCGACTGGTCCGAACCCAACGATTCACGCAAGTTCGGGAGTCGGGAAACCACGAGGGTGCTGCGTCGGGACTTCTGTCTGGTCAAGACGTTCGGGAGCCGTCCGGACGACCAGAAGCCGTTGTACGAGCTTTATGTGAAGTGTCGGAAATGACGCACGAACGTCAGTCGTTCTCCTCCGCGCCACCTTTGTCCTTCTTCACCGTGGCCGTCTGAACCGCCACGTCCACGGCACTGACGGTCACCGTGACGTCCAACGCATTGCGCGACGTCGAGTACATACCGAAGCTGTTGACCGGAAAATGATCCGTCGCACCCGTGTCGTCGAAGTGGGCGACGCGGCTGGCGCCCGGGGCGATCGTGAACGACGCCGGCAACTTCGTGTAGTAGCTCTCGGTGTCCTTGGTCTTGCGGTCCGAGAAAGTGGAATACACCTCGAAACCGCGCAGCGGCTCGGATCCGGAGTTGGTCAAGGCAACTTCGAGATGGTCCGACACCGATTTTCCGGTGTCCGGGTCCTCGTTGTTCTCCACCAGCACCGAATCGATCACCAGCCCGGGGTTCACCGAGGCGTTAACGATCGGATTGGCGGTCACCGGCAACACCTGGTCACCGCGCGGCGCTTCGGACTTCTCGGCGGACGACGAGCTGCACCCGGCGAACACGATGGCGATGATCGCACCGACGGTGGCGATTCGCACCCCGGGTCGAAGATGGATTCGAGACATGAGCGTGCCTTCCTGGTCTGTGGCTTCTAGGTGAGTAGCGGCATACGGCGGAACACGACGACCAACGCGATGCCGAGAACGAGCGGGTAGACCACGAGCCAGATGATGTCGTTGTGTTTCTCGGACAACAGTTCCGACACGGTCAAGCCGCGGTACTTCTCGTGGACGTCGGCCATGGCGAACGCGAACCGTTCGAAGTGTTTCGAGAAGGAGGCCTCTTCGATATCGCGTCGGATCGTCTCGTAGGTGGTGAACTTCTTCAACACCGTCGTCTCGTCGGCCCGATTCAGGGACAACGCCGCGAACAGCCCTCCCGGGACTTGGTTGTCGGCGTCGAGGGTGTCACCGATCTGAGGGAGTATGAGCGCCACGATCAGCCAGATCCCCAGCGCAAACATCAGCCCGTTGACGGCGATCGATGCGCGGGCGGTGGCGATCGCACCCAGACAAAAGAAGACGCCCATGTAGATCGCGGCCGCGCCGTAGATCAGCACCAGCCGTCCCACCTGCGCGCCGTCGACCCAGTCGTTCCCGATCACGCCGAGACCCAGGACGGCCATGACCGCGGTCGCCGCCACGAGCGTGATGATCACAGCCAGCGCGCCGAGGGCGCTCCCCGCCGCGAGTTCGCCTGGCGACACCGGTCGGGACCGCAGGAGCGGGAGAGTTCGGTGGGTCCGTTCGCGCGAGACCGACAGGTACCCCAGGGTGATGCCGATGATCGCACCGATGATGCCGAGGTACTCGACCGCCCCCTCGAGGAGAGACAGCAGGCGCAGCGGTGAGGGAGCAATCTTGGCCAGGCCGCCCGCCACCGCCGCGCTCCGGTACGCCTCGTAGTCCGCCAGCTTGCTGCGATAAGCCGTCGACGCGATGTACACCGATGCTGCGGTGACGACCACCAGGATCGCCACGAGGATCGCCACGATCCGACTCCGGAGCGCAGATCGATACTCGTGGTGCGCGAGGGTGATCACGCGCCGACCGGCCGAATCGAAGCCCGTCCCGGTCGAGTCAGTCATCGGCGCCACTCCTCGAATAGTCACGCCTTCGAGCGAGGCGCATGGCGATCACGAGCAGGCCCCCGGTCAATCCTGCGATCGGCAGCACCCGCCCGATCGTCTTCGCCGTCGACTCTGCCGGCGCGGTCTCGAGGATTCGCGCACTCGCCGCTTTGTACTGCTCGGTGACCGAGAACGGTCGGGCTTTGGCGGTGATTTCGAAGAACCGCTGTGATGAGCTGACCGGATCACTCACCGGATTCAACGACGCCTGGGGTGCCAGGCCGGACGTGAACTGGGGCAAGGCGAAGGTCAGCACGAGCCAGAACGCAATCGCACTCAGCAACGCCACTGAACGACGGGTCGTCATCAGCGCGGTGGTCATGCCCACGAGCGCGAACAGCATCAGGTACAGCCACGCGAGCGCGTAAAACCCTCCGAGGCGGGCCAGATTTCCGATCGACGGAACCCGGTCGTTGACCACGAACAGCGATGCCGCTCCGATCAAGAGGCATGCCACGAGCACGATCGCCAGAACCTCGGCGGCCGCTGCCACCTTCCCGAGCACGTACGTGGATCGTGAGACCGAGCGCGAGAAGATCATCCGACCCTGCCCTCCCGACTGATCGTCGGCAAAGCTCAGGTGTCCGACGATGAGCGCCAAAAGGGCGCCGATCAGCGGCACGTAGATGGCCATGTTCGACAGCATCGCCAGCGGCGGCTTGATGTCGAACGGGTTCGCCGGGGCGCGCTCGCCCCGGGCGGCGAGCATCCGGACCGCTTCGTCATAGACCCGGACGATCGTGCGGTGACTCGACCACCCGATGACTCCGGCCACGGCCGCCATCGAGAGAAACGTCACCAGAATGGCCGTGAACGTTCGCTGCCGACGCAGTGACAGAACCTGATGGGCCGCGATCGCCCCGATCACGCCTGCTCCATGCGGACGTAGATGTCCTCGAGCGATGCTTCGTCGGGAAATCGGTCCATCGTCGCTCCGATGGAGTCCTTGTAGATCAAGGACCCGTGGTCCAGCACACCGATCGTCGTGCAAACCTTGGCGACCTCGCTCAAGAGGTGGGTGTTCATAAAAATGGTCATGCCAACGTCTCGGTTGAGTCGCAGGATCGTCGATCGAAGCTGGCGGACTCCCTGAGGATCAAGCCCAGATGTCGGTTCATCGAGAAACAACACCTTCGGCTCATGGAGTACCGCTTGCGCGATCCCGATCCGCTGTCGCATGCCGGTGGAGAAGGTCGACAGCCGCTCGTTGGCGAGTTCACTGCATTCGAGGAAGTCGAGCGTGCGGGCCACGGCACGGCGCGGCGATCGGATGCCGGAGAGGCGCGCGAAGAACTCGAGGTTCTCGGTCGCAGTGAGATGCGGATACATCCGCACGTCGGCCGGCAGGTACCCGATACAGCGAGTCACGGCGCGACGATCGCGAACAACGTCATGGCCACAGACCGTCGCCCGGCCCTCAGTCGGGACGATCAGTGTGGTCAGGATGTTCACGGCCGTGGTCTTCCCGGCGCCGTTGTGCCCGAGAAATCCGAACACCTCTCCGAACTCGATCCGCAGGTCGATGCCGGCCAGGACATCTCGGGTCTCGTAGCGATGCCGAATGCCGCGCATCTCGATTGCTGCGTCGCTCATGAGAACTCCATGCGTGCTGCCTGCCCCTCATGCCTCGCTGCGATCGCTGACGAGGCCCGGACACTGTAGCGACGCCGTCGCAGGGCGTGGCACAGCCGTCACCACCAGTCGACTCGGAAATTCTTCTCCAGTTCCAGGTCCTCGGATGCCGATACCGAGAGATCGACGATGCGATCGTCGATTGCCGAGCGACGACTCGGATCACGAATGCAACCGGGAGAGCGCGGATGAGCGTGCTGATGATTTTCCTGATGGCCTACGCAGCGATGTGGGTCGTACTCGCATGGACGGACCGCACTGAAGGTCGCGCCGCGGTGACGGACTCCCGCTTCGCGACTCGGGCGCCCGCGTTCGAAACTGACAGGATGCGCACCGCCGCCTAATCGCGGAAGAACATCCCCGGTGCGACGAGTCGCGCGCATTGTGGCGAACGTTCCGCGTATGACCCGTCGGGCACTGGGCCGAGCGATTCATTCGTCGGCCCAGACCTTGACCATGGCCGCTGCCCTCAATACCGTCCCGCCCCTGCTCGCTCGAGCAGTACCGATCGAGTGCCATAACCGGGGTTGGGATGCGCGCCGTGAACACGCACCGTCATGATGACCTGAGCGCGAGTCGGATCAGCCGATGATGCGCGGTCTGATCGCCACCAGCATCCGAGCGCGCGGCCTCGTGCTCGCAGTCGCCGTGCTCGTCTTCGGTCTCGGCGTCGTGCAGCTCAGCGCAATGCCCGTCGACGTCCTTCCGGAGTTCGGCAAGGTCAAGGTGGAGGTCCGCACCGAGGCGCTCGGCCTCTCGGCCTATGAGGTCGAGCAACTGATCACTGCCCCGATGGAGCAGAACCTGTTGAACGGCGTTGCGTTCCTCGAGAACGTCTCCTCGAAATCGGTTCCCGGCTTGGCGGCGGTGGAACTCACCTTCGAGGACGGCACCGACCCCCTCGATGCCCGGCAGGTCGTCCAGGAACGACTCACCGAAGCGTCGAAGGCGCTGCCGAACGTCTCGAAGGCCCCGACGCTGATGCAGCCGCGATCCTCGACCAGCCGGGTCATGATGATCGGGCTCCGGGCCACCGAGATCCCGTTGCTCGAACTCTCCGTCCTCGCCCGGTGGAACATCCGACCGCAACTGATGGGGGTACCCGGTGTCGCCAACGTCTCGATCTGGGGCCAGCGAGACCAGCAGCTCCAGGTGTTGGTGGATCCGCAGCGACTGTTGGCCGAGGGCTTGACGCTCGACCAGATCATCGCCACCACCGGTAACGCGCTCTGGGTATCGCCGTTGAGCTTCCTCAAGGCCAGCGCGCCGGGGCGCGGTGGTTTCGTCGACACGCCGGCCCAGCGGCTCGGCGTCCAACACATCAACCCGATCCTCACTGCTGACGACCTGGCCCGCGTCGCCGTTGAACCATCGCGGACCGCGGCGGCAACGACAGCAACGACACGGGTCCCCGGCCCGACCAAGCAGCTCGGTGAAGTCACGGTCGTCCAGCAGGGTCACCAGCCGCTCATCGGTGACGGAGTGGTGTCGGACGAGACCGGTCTGATGCTGGTAGTGGAGAAGCTGCCGGGTGCCAATGCGCTCGAAGTCACCAAAGGGGTCGAGCGGGAACTCAGCAAACTCACTCCCGGTCTCACCGGGGTCGAAATCGCCGCGTCAGTGTTCCGACCCGCTACCTACATCGAGACCTCGCGGGACAACCTCGCCGGCCTGCTGCTGATCGGGCTGGCCCTCGCGATTCTGGCGTTTGCCGCGCTGACCTTTTCTTGGCGCTCGGTGCTCGTCAGCATCATCTCGGCGGCAGTATCGCTGGCGGCGGCGCTGCTGCTCCTCGCCTGGATGGGCGAGACCCTCAACGTCATGATCCTCGCGGGTCTGATTCTCGCGATCACGCTCATCGTCGACGACGTCGTCGGTGACCGCGACAGCATCGAGCGGAGCCTCCGGTCAGCGCCGGAGAATGACGCCGCGAAGGAGGACGATCGGAGTCTCGACTCGATCGGTCAGCGGATTCTGCGCGGCTCCCTCTCGTTCCGCGGACCGTTGGGCTACAGCACCGTCGCGCTGCTCCTGCTGCTAGTCCCGCTCTTCGTCCTCACCGGTGAGGCCGAGGCATTCCTCCCGGTGGTTGCACGCGCGCTCGGCGCCGCGGTGTTGGCTTCGCTCGTCGTTGCCCTCACAGTGACTCCGGCGCTCAGCCGGCTCCTCGGGTCGCCCGCGCGGCCCGCGCACGACCCACGTTTCGTGGCCCGGTTGAACCGAACGTTTGCCCGGATCGCGAACCGGGTGACGGCCACACGCGCCATCGCCTATGTGAGTCTCGTCGTGATTGCGGTTCTCGGCCTGGGTTCGATGGCCTTCCTCGAACGGGACGACTCGCTGATCCCCCGGTTCGAGGACACCGACCTCCTGGTTCGCTGGGAAGGACCGACGGGCACGTCGTTGCCCGAGATGAACCGAATCAGTGCGCGCGTGAGCAAGGAACTGCGGGGCGTGAAGGGCATCGACAACGTGGGTGCCCACACCGGCCGCGCCGTTCTGTCCGACGATATCGGCGGAGCGAACGCAGGCGAACTCTGGGTCAGCATCGACCCCACGGTCGACTACGACGCGACCCTCGACGCGGTCAAAGAAGTGATCAATGGCTACCCGGGCCTGGCCCGAGGAGTCACCGAGTACTCCTCCGACCGGATCGCCAGCGGGTCGGATGCCGAGTCCGGTGACATCACGGTTCGCATCTTCGGCCAGGAGCACAGCGTCCTCCAGCAGAAGGCGGACGAGATCGCGCGCGGCCTGAAGGCCATCGACGGCGTCACCCGCACGGACGTCGAACGCCTCGAGATCGAGCCGACCGTCGAGGTCGATGTGGACTTGGATGCCGCCGAGCGAGCGGGCATCACACCGGGTGACGTACGCCGGCTGGTCGCCACGTATGTGCAGGGCCTGGAAGTCGGGTCGCTCTTCGTGGACCAGAAGGTCTTCGACGTCGTCGTGCAAGGCGTCCCCGAGGTCCGGGGAAACCTCGACGACATCCAGAGCCTGCCGATCGCGACGCCCAACTTGGGACTGGTCCGCTTGGCCGATCTGGCCCGGGTACAGATCGGTCCGAATCCCAGCGTGATCAAGCACGAGGCGGTGGTGCGCAGCCTGGACGTGCACGCATTCGTCGACGGCGACGCCGACGACCTGATTGGCGCGGTCGACGACGTGGTCGCTCGCACCAGCTTCCCCATCGAGCATCACGCCGAAGTACTCGGGAACACCGCGGCTCGAAACTCCGCTCGGAATCAGTTCCTGTTCGCGATCCTCGGTGTGGCGGTCGCGATCTTCCTACTCCTCCAAGCGGCCTTCACCAGCTGGCGCCTGGCGCTTGCGATCTTCTTCACGGTGCCCTTCTCGGCGGCCGGCGGTGCCTTCGCCCATTGGTTGCTCGGCGATGTGGTCACGATCGGCTCGGTCGTCGGGTTCATCGCGATCGTGGGCATTGCGCTCCGGTTCACCATGGTCTTGATCGGGCGATTCCAGTACCCCGACGGCAACGGTGTCACCGAGGAATCGGCGGCGCCGACACCTGATCTCGTTGCGACGTCGGTGCGCGAGCGATTCATGCCGATCATCATGACCGTGGTCGTCGGCATCGCCATCATGCTCCCCCTGGTCGTCGCCGGATCCAGGCCGGGTACCGAGATCGTGCGGCCGATGGCCGCGGTGCTCGTCGGCGGCCTCATCACCGCGGCGCTGTACGCACTGATCGTGGTTCCGACCCTGTACCTGCAGTTCGCGCCGCACCCGAATGGTGGCGGTCGCAGTGCACGGCGAGGCGGAGGTGGTGGTCGCGCGGGGCGCAACGCCCGATCGGGCCGCTCGTCTCGTCGGTTTCGACGCGGTCGACCGCCATTCGAAACCCAACACCAGTCCTACGGGTTGGAGGAGTCCGCATGAAGCACCGTTGTCGTCACGTCCTGCTGATCGTCGCGCTGTGCGTCGCGATCGCAGCCTGTTCCAAGGTCGAGGCGTCCGAGTCCACCTACAAGGATCCCGCAACGCTGACCGAGATCGAAGGGATGCCCAACAAGGAGGTGACCTTCACGAAGCGAGCGATGGAACGCATCGGTGTCGAGTCCAAGCCGATCGGTGATGCTCCCGACGGACGCGTCGTCCCCTACTCCGCGTTGGTCTACGAACCCGATGGTTCAACCTGGGTGTTCACCGAAACGAAGCCGGGATCTTTTCTCCGGGTGCCGATCACCGTCGTCAACATTCGAGCCAACGAAGTGGTGATCTCGGACGGGCCCGCGTCGGGCACGCTGGTCGCCACCGTCGGGGTGTCCGAGCTCTTCGGCGCCGAGCACGAACTCGGCGCTCACTGATCTCGTGGTCTGAAATGCAGACGAAGCGGGATGCCGCGCGGTGATGAGCTGGATTGTACGTTCGAGCTTGAAGTTCCGATACCTCGTGGTCGCGCTCGCCGTGGGCATGATGCTCATCGGCGTCGGCATCATCCAGAACATGCCCGTCGACGTGTTCCCCGAGTTCGCCCCACCAAAGGTGGAGATCCAGACCTCGTGCCTGGGCTTGGCCTCCGCCGAGGTCGAGGAACTCGTGACGGTGCCGCTCGAGCAGACGCTCCAGGGCATACCGCGAGTGCAGGTCGTCCGGTCCAAGTCGGTTCCCCAGCTCTCTTCGATCCAGCTCCTCTTCGAACCCGGTACCCATCTGCTGAAATCGCGCCAGCTCGTCTCGGAACGGGTGGCAACGATCACACCGACGCTGCCCACCTGGTGCACACCGCCCCAGATCTTGCAGCCGCTGTCCGCGACGAGTCGCGTCATGAAGATCGGACTGAAGTCCGAGACCCTGAGCGTCATGGATCAGTCCATCCTGGCGCGATACAAGATCCGGACCCGGCTTCTGCGCGTCCCCGGTGTTGCCAACGTCGCGATCTGGGGAATGCGGAACAAACAGCTCCAGGTGCAGGTCATCCCGGACAAGCTGCGCGAACACGGCATCACACTCGATGCGGTACGCAAGGTCACCTCGGACGCGTTCGAACAAGGTCTGCTCAGCTATTCCGGCGGCGCGGCGATCGGGACCGGTGGCTTTCTCGAGACTGCGAATCAGCGTTTGTCCATCCAGCATCGGATGGTCATCGAGACTCCGGAACAGCTGGCCCGGGTCCCCGTCGGCGTTGGTCGCGCTGGCCAGCGCCTGCTCATTGGTGACATCGCCGAAGTCCTGAACGATCACCAGTTGATGATCGGTGACGCCGTCATCGACGACGGCCCTGGCCTCATGCTCGTGGTGGAGAAACTGCCCTGGGGCAACACCCTCGACATCACCGAGGGTGTCGAGCAGGCCATGAAGGAGATCAAGCCTGGGCTCAAGGGTCTCGAAGTCGACACGACGATCTTTCGGCCCGCCACCTTCGTCGATCTCGCGATCAGCAACCTGACCAAGACGCTCTTCATCGGCTCGTTGCTCGTCGTCCTGGTCCTGGTCCTCTTCCTCTTCTCTTGGCGCAGCGCGCTGATCAGCGTGGTGACCATTCCGATCTCGCTCATGGCCGCCGGGTTGGTGCTCGCGGCCCAGGGCACGACCATCAACACCATGGTGCTCGCCGGGATGGTGATCGCGCTCGGGGCGGTGGTGGACGACGCAATTGTCGATACCGAGAACATCGTTCGCCGCCTCCGGATCCACCGCGCCGCCGGTGGCAGCGAGAAGTCCACGGCCAAGGTGATCTTTGATGCCTCCCTCGAAGTGCGCGGCGCGATCGTCTACGCGTCGATGATCGAGGCATTGGCGTTGCTTCCGGTCTTCTTCCTCACCGGTCTGACTGGCTCGTTCTTCCAACCCCTGGCCTACGCCTACGCGCTGGCGGTACTGGTCTCGATGCTCGTGGCACTCATCGTGACCCCGGCGCTCAGCATGATCCTGCTCACCCGTGGTTCGCTCGACCGCCACGAGTCACCCATCGTGCGGGTACTCCAACGCCACTACGAGCGGACCCTCACGCGAATTATCTCGAGTCCCCGGCCTGCTCTCGGGTTCGTCGCCGTCATCGTCGTCGCCGGGCTCGCGGTGGTGCCCCAACTTGGTCAGTCGCTGCTCCCCGATTTCAAGGAGCGCGATTTCCTCATGCACTGGGTCGCCAAGTCCGATACTTCTTTGGAAGAGGAAGTCCGGATCAGCACCGTCGCCTCGAAGGAACTCCGACAGATTCCCGGCGTCCGGAACTTTGGCGCGCACATCGGCCAAGCGTTGATGGGCGACGAAGTGTACGGCGTCTACTTCGGCGAGAACTGGATCAGCGTCGAGCCCGGCGAGGACTACGACGAGACGTTGGCGAAAGTCCAGGACACGGTGAACGGATATCCGGGTCTCAAACGCGACGTTCAGACCTACCTCAAGGAGCGGATCCGTGAAGTGCTCACCGGATCCGGTGAGGCGATCGTGGTACGGATCTCGGGTCCGAGACTCTCGACGCTGTACGAGACCGCCGACGAGGTGTTGAAGGCCGTGAGCAGCGTGGACGGGACCATCGACGAGAACCGCGAACAGCTCGACAACGTCCCCCAGATCGAGGTTGAGGTCAACCTCGACGCCGCTCGTCAGTTCGGTGTGAAGCCGGGGGACGTCCGCCGGGCCGCGGCCACATTCCTCGCCGGTGAAGAGGTGGCCGACACCTACCGCAACGGCAAGGCGTTCGACGTCATGGTCTGGAGTCCGCCTCGGTTCCGGACCAGCCTGACGGACGTTCGCAGCTTGCTCGTCGACACGCCCGACGGGCGCAAGATCCCCATTAGCGACCTGGCGCGGATCGAGGTGAAGGGCACCCCGAGCGCGATCCCGCGCGACCAGCTCACGCGTCGGATCGACGTCGGCGCCAATGTCAAGGGTCGGGACATCGGTTCGGTCGTCGAGGACATCAACCAAGAACTCAAGAGCGTCAAGCTTCCGCTCGGCTACAAGGTCGAGGTGCTCGGCGAGTACAAGGAGCGCCAAGAAGCGGATCGCCGGCTGCTCATCTTCGGTCTGATCGCGGCCGCCGGCATCTTCATGCTGCTCGTGGTCAGTTTCAAGAGCGTCCGACTCGCGGCGTTGTCCTTCTTCACGTTGCCCATGGCGCTCGTGGGCGGCGTCCTCGCTGCCTATGCGTGGAGCAACGGCGTCATCTCACTTGGCTCGCTCGTCGGCTTCTTCACCATCCTCGGCATCGTGGCCCGCAACGGCATCATGCAGATCAGCCACTATCAACACCTCGAGCAGCATGAGGGAGAGACCTTCGGTCGTGGCCTCGTGCTCCGGGGGTCACGTGAGCGGCTCGCACCGATCTTGATGACCGCGCTCACCACTGGGTTGGCCCTGGTGCCGCTGCTGGTGTCGGGCGACATTCCTGGTCAGGAGATCGAGTTTCCGATGGCGATCGTGATCATCGGTGGGCTCGTGACGTCCACGCTGTTGAACCTGTTCGTGGTGCCGTCCCTATACCTGCGGTTCGGTCGCAGCCGGGCCCAGCGGGAACTCGCAAACTCCTAACGAGCGCGAATCCGGTCCCGGATCCCCCACCAGGTCATCAGCAGCATCTCTTCGCCGATCACCGACGCGGACATCTTCGAGTAGCCGCGCACCCGGTCGGTGAATGTGATCGGGACCTCGGTCACGGTGCCACCACTGCGCGCCACGCGGTACGTGGTCTCCAGCTGGAATCCGTAGCCGGCCGCACGCGTCGAGGCGAAGTCGATCTGTCTCAGCAGATCGGCGCGATAGGCGCGGAAGCCGGCTGAGGTGTCCTTGACGCCGGTGCGCAGCATGAATCGTGCGTACCGGTTCCCGTACTTCGAGAGCGCCAGCCGGCGCTTGGGCCAGTGCGGGATCGCCCCCCCGGGCACGTAACGCGAGCCGATCGCCAGGTCCGCGCCTTGCTCGACGGCGCGAATCAGTTCCGGAAGCACCGCCGGATCGTGCGACAGGTCGGCGTCGATCTGACAGATCACGTCGTAGCCACGCGCGATGCCCACCGCGAACCCGGCCCGATACGCCGCGCCGAGGCCCCGCTTCTCCGGCCGACGGAGCACGTCGATCTGTCCCAGCTCGCGGCCGAGTCGTTCGGCGATGTCGGCGGTACCGTCGGGACTGTTGTCGTCAAGGACCAGGATGTCCGCGTCCGGGACGGCGGCGCGGGTCCGCCGCAGGAACTCCTCGATGTTGTCGGCCTCGATGTAGGTGGGCGTACAGACTTGGACCCGCACTCAGACTCCCTCGCGGCGACGTTGTGCAGCCGCGTCGATCGAGTCGCGCGCCAGCACCGGCGCGTCCCGGCCGGTACCACCTTCGCCGCGTCCTCCGCCGCCGGTCTCCGCGTCGTCTCGGACTTCGTGATATCGGTCTTCCACGTTCACGGACCACACGTCGTTGTGCGCGCCGAAGATGTTGTCGACCGAGAGGATCGCCGTCATCATCGAGTGGTCCTGGTTGTTGTACTTGTGCATTCCGTTGCGGCCCGTGGGCATCACGTTGGGCGCGTTGTTTGCGATCCAGTCACGCAAGACCGCAACGTTGTCCTTGTAGAACTCGTCGTAGACCGGGTACGCCTTCGGCATCCGTACGACGTAGCCGGCCTCCACTTTGGTGGAGTCGGCGAGACCCAGTGCCTGCAACTCTCGCTTCCCCTGCGCGATGAGGTCGTCGTCGGACTTGGTCCACATCTCGTCGCCCTCGTTCACGAAGAACTCGAGCCCGAGACAGGTACGGCCTTCCTTGACCAGATACGGCGACCACGAACCGAAGTTCTGGATTCGTCCGACCTTCACCGACGGGTCGTGGATGTAGATCCAGTTGTCCGGGAACGAGAACTCCACCGGCACCACCAGCGCAACGGTCATGAAGTCCCGGTAGGTCAAGCCCTCGGCGGCGGTGCGCACGGGCTCCGGCACCGGCGGGTCGAGGGCACGGATGAGTGACCGGAACGGCATGGACGAGATCACG
The DNA here is from genome assembly GCA_031422675.1 of Acidimicrobiia bacterium. GTDB lineage: Bacteria > Actinomycetota > Acidimicrobiia > IMCC26256 > JAENVU01 > JAENVU01. The sequence goes on from JANPMG010000138.1 coordinate 15,575, forward strand.
TGCGTGCACGGGAAGGTCTGTTCCCGGCCGTCGACCACTGCATCCACTTCGTAGGCGGCGCCGTCACGATGGCGAATACGCACCACTTTGGCGTCGAAGACGATCTCGCTGCCCGCGTTGGTGACGATCTGGGCGCACCGCTCCCACATTTGACCGGGGCCGTACTTCGGGTAGTTGAAGGATTCGATGAGGGAGGTGACCTGATCGTCCTTGCCGCGCCGAGCCTTGATCATCTTGGGTGTCATCGCATCGACGATCGCGGTCATGAGCGACATGCCCTTGGACCGCTGGGCGCCGAAGTCGGCGGACATCTCTTTCGTGGGGACACCCCAGACCTTCTCGTTGTACCGGCGGAAGAAATGCTCATAGAGCCGCCACCCGAACTGGCTCACGTAGAAGCCTTCGAGGTTGGTGGTGTCCTCCGGTGGGCGCACCTTGGCCCACGCATAGGACCCGACACAGCGGACCGCTTCCACGGGGCCGAGGTTGCGGAGCGCATTCACCGGCTTGAGCGGATAGTCGTAGAGCTTCCCGCGATACAGGATGCGCGACATACGCGGTCGTTGGAGAAACTCCTCCGCACCGAGAATCTCAAACCAGAGGTCGTCGACTTCTTTGACCTTGGTGAAGAACCGGTGGCCCCCGATGTCGAAGCGCCAACCGTCTCGCTCGACGGTGCGACTGATGCCGCCGACGATGTCGTCGGCCTCCAGGATGGTGGTGGTCACACCCCGTTGCGCCAGCTTGTATGCGGCAGTCAGACCGGCCGGACCGGCACCGATGATGACAACGGCCGTCGGCTCCGTGGCGGCGCCCGTCAAGTTGTCCGCCATCGACCCCAAACCCTTCCGAAGAACCGAATCACCCTAGACCAACCGTCGGTCTTCCCTGCCGTTCCTGCACCGAATCAAGCAGCCGGGAATTGGCGCAGGCCCATGAACTGATAGATCTTCTCGTCCGCGACGACGCGATCCGCGCCACCCGAACGGTCAGCGCCGATCGCGTTGAGAAGTGCTTCGCATTGACCGGTCAGCGTCTTGTACCGGGGTGACCACACCACCCAGATCGCGTTGCCCGCCGCGGCTCGCACCACCCGGTCCGCGAACCGCCCGGGGACCGCCCGCGCGTTGCGGTCGGCGTAATCGATCCAGTCGACGAACTCGGGCCCCGCAAAGGTGGGATAGACGACCTGGCGCACGCCCGCGTTCCGGGCGAGCAGCCGATTGCCGTCCGGACCGAGCTGATCGGGGCAGAACACCACGATGTCGCCCGGCTTCGCTTCGGCGTTGATGACGCCGGCGACCTGCGACGCCTGCGTTCGATTCGTCGTCGCATTCCGAGCACCCCCGAGGAAGCCCACACTGACGATCACAACGAGGAGTCCCACCCGGATGCGATGGTCGGCGAACGCCAAGATGCCGGCGGCGACGATGAGCGCGAAAAGCGGATACATCACGGCCGCGTAGCGGGCCTGGAATCCGGTCCCACCCGCATACGAGGCAACGAGACCCAGCATCAAGGTGGCGCTGCCGACGATCCACTCCCACCGCACCCCGGGAACGGTCCGCAGATCGATGTTCAACGTTCGTGGGCCTGCGGGCCGGGCTGCGAGGGCGAGCAGTGCGAGCACGAAGGCGACCGGAATGAGCGTCCACCCCTCGACGGTCTTTCCCCCGACGAAATCGATGATGCCCAGCGCGGCCGCGGTGGGTGGCGTGGCCGGCGTGTCCCACGGCGTGCCGGTGTGCGCCAGTTGATAGAGGAACGTGGAGAGCCACGGCAGGAACAGCACCCCGCCCGCGACCATGGCCGCCAGTACCAGCCGGGCCCGGGCGCGCTCAAGTTCCGGGGCCCGCCACGCGCGCAGCACCATGACCGCGCCCACGACCGCGATCAGGAACAGCGACCAGTATTGGGTGTAGAGCAACCCGGCGGTCGTGAGTGCCACCGCGACGAATCGCCCGACCGACCCGCCCTCGTCCACGATTCGTTGCACCGCGAGATAGCCGAACAACACCAGCACCATGGCCAGCATGTACATCCGGGCTTCGGTGGAATAGCGGATCGCGTACGGCGACGACGCAACAACGAGCACCGCGGACCACGCCGCCCACCGCCGCTCACGATCGTCGGCGCCGAAGCGGAGCCCGGCCACGTAGCTCAGGCCGAGAAGGACGATCCCGAGGACACCGGAGAGCGCCCGGACCGCCAGGTCGGTCGCGCCGAAGATTTGGATCCAACCGTGGAGCAGTACGTAGTACAGCGGCGGCGCGCCGTCCTGGCGGAGGGCATCGCGGAGTTCCGACAGCGGGAGTTTCGCGATGTTGACCGTCAGCGCCTCGTCGAGCCAGAGGTCCGATGTCGTGACAAACCGGAACGCCACGGCGATCAGGATGGTGGCGCCGAGCGCCGGTGCAATGAGACGGCGGCCCCGACCGGACGTGGTTCCCGAAGTCGGGTGGACGGGCGCGGCTGCGCGTGAAACCTTCATGAGGAGGCCGTTAGGTTACCGGCGGCTCTCGCTCAGTTCGCGCACTCCGGCGCGAGGTCGTGCTGCGGGCGATTTCAACCGGGCCGGAGCGCCCTCAGCGGTAGTCCCACCATTGGACTTCCACCATCATCGGGAGCAGGAACCGCACGTAGATCGAGGTGATTGCGAGCATCCCGTGGTCGGTGGTCTCCTTGTCAATGATGTCGACCCGATCGTCTTGGAGTCGCCGGCGGCGGGCCGCGTCCAGGACCACGTTCAACTCGGCCTCGGAGCCGACACTCAATCCATAGTGGTCGAGCCGCGGACAGGTCATCGGCGGGTCGTCGGCAATGAGAAAGACGAACTGCTCGATCGTGTGGACGCCGAAGACCAGCTTCTTCCCGTCGACGGTTTCGGTGGGCAGTTCGCGCCAGCCGAAGACGTCGCCGTAGAAGTCGACGAGTTCGGCCCGGCCCGTCGGCTGGAGCAGTTCCGACGCGACGCTCATCGCCACGTGATTGAAGCGCGGCGCGCGGGCAGTCGATTCGGCCATCGTTCGACTACCGCGCCCGACCGGGGGCGACGACCACCTTGGCCGGAATCTCGCCTGCCCCGAGGCGCCCGATCGCGTGACGAAGTCCGTCGAGTCCCACGTCCTCGGGTTCGATGAGCAGGTCGGTGGGAAATCCGGGTGATCCCAGCAGCGCCAGTGCGGCCTGGAACCCGTCGGCGTCGTAACAGAACGAGCCGGTGATCACGAGCTCGTTCAAGATGATGCGATTCGGATCGAACCGCGGGGGCTTGATCCCGGCGCCGACCAACACGAGCCGCCCGGTCCGGGCGAGCTGTCCGAGGCACTGCTCCATCGCCACCGCGTGGCCGGAGCATTCGAGGGCGGCGTGGAACGGTTCGGCCACGATCTGGTCGGGCATCGGCGGCGTGGTGAGACGGTCCGGTTCGACGACAGTTGCGCCGAGCCGCTGGCACAGCGCGCGCCGGACCCGCGACGGTTCGCTCACCACCACATCGGTGACGCCCCGATGGATGAGCGCCGCGGCACTCAACGCGCCGATCGGTCCGCCGCCGGTGATGAGCACCCGCTCGCCGGGCACGATCGCGGCCAGCGTGATGCCGTGGAGCGCGACGGTCAGCGGCTCGGTGAGCGCGGCCTCCCGCAGGGTCACGCCCTTGGGCAGCGGGAGGAGTTGGTGCTCGTCCACCGCCAGGTACTCGGCGAACGCGCCTTGCCCGTCGTCGCCGCCGACCGCGGACCGACCGCTGCACAGATTGGGCCGACCCGCCCGGCAGTATTCGCACTGGCCACAGCGTGGTGCCGGACCGCCGACCACCGCATCGCCCACGGCCCATCGGGTCACTCGGTCCCCCACCGCCGCAACGGTTCCACTGAACTCGTGGCCGTGCACCCGGTTCGGAGCGGACCACCCTTCGAGGACGAAGTGGATGTCCGACCCGCAGACACCGCAATGGCTGATCTCGAGGAGGACGTCGGTGGGTCCGATCGTCGGCGTCGGATAGTCCTCGACGTCGATGGTCTGGTTGCCCTTGTACACCGCGGCTCGCATCCGCGCCGGAATCATGCGGGCCAGCGTGCCCCGACCGGCCTCCGCCGTCAACTGCCGGCCACCGCGCTTGTCATCCCGGACACTTCGGCGACGGTTGAGGCACCAAACGCTCGGGTGAGCGTGTGTCACCGAAGGAGCCGGCCGAGGCGAGCGATTCGGGGATCGTCGGCTCCGAGCAGGTCCACCAGCCAACCGATCGCGGCGTGGAGATCGGCGGTGTCGGCCTCGGCGATTGCTTCGATGTCGGCCCAGTCCTTGGTCCGGTCGAAGAACGCCTTGAACACGACGAGTTCGGTCGCGCCGAGGATCGGGATCGTGATCCCCGCGAAGGGGACTCGCTCCAGGTGGATCTGGGCGACATCGTGGAACGCATGGGTCGTGAAGAAGAGGTCGATCGGCGTGTCGTCCCAGAACACGCGAATCTGACCGTCTCGTTCACCACGAGCGAGGTCGTGCTCGTCCCAGATCACGGCGTCCGGAAGCGCCCCGAACACGCGGGCCACCTCGGTTCGGGCGACGAAGGCATTGACGTCGATGTCTCGCGTTCCGCGCGGTTCCTCGGTGTGGAACGCCAGCGCGAGCGCACCACCGAAGGCGTGGGGAATGCGGGCCGCTCCGAGCGAGTGCTCCAGCGCCACGATTCGTTCGACGAGCGACGTCACGCGCCGAAGCGGGGAAAGGTGACGGCTCGGGCCGCCGGTCGGTGCGGCAGCGCATCAGCCAGATCGAGGACTTGTTCCAACCGCTGCCCGGCCGCGACGGGATCCGGGCGGCTCCGCACGCCCAGGCGCACGTACGCACCGGCGCCGGCCGCCGCGAGAATGCGATCGAGCGTCTCGACCGATGGATCGCGTTTGCCCTGTTCGTAGATCACGATCGCGGCCGCCGAGGTCCCGGCGCGACGCGCCAGCTCTCGTTTCGACAGCCCGGCGCGGCGGCGCGCCGAGCTGATGATCGTCGCGGGTTCCATGTCAACAATGTTATCGGATCCGATAACACCTGTCGAGGACGGCTACCAGTAGCCACGCATGAGCTCGTCGGACCAGGTGGGGCTGCGGATCTCGCCGCGGGGTCCGAAGCCGGGGAGGTAGGGCTTCACATCGAGAACCGGAGTCCCTTCGACGGCGTCGAGACCCTCGACCTCGATGGTGAGGCCGGTGATGCGCACGATGTTGCACACCGTCACCCCGATGCGATTCGGTCGGTCTTTGGCTCGTTGGGCAAAGATCCCGACGAGCGGCCAGTCCTCACGCGCGCGCGGGTGACGCGCGCCTCGGCACACCGAGTCGGGATCGACCCGGTCGAAAACGAACACCGCTTCCACGTGCGAGAACGCGTCGAGGCCGGCCAGCGCGTCCGATCCGAACTGGACCGGGTCGAGTTCGATGCGACTCACCACGCTTCCCCACGCATCGTCTTCCACCGCGGCGCGACCACCCGCCACCCAGCCGATCGGTGTCATCTCGTAATGACCCATCATGACCCCGGTTCGTCGGTGGGCAACTGGGCGGCCCGGTCCACGAGCGACCGGTCGAAGACCAGAACGTCATCCGCCGAACTTTCACCGAACTGTGCGGACGCGACGGCATACGCACGCAGAACCGCCGGGTTCATCAGGGCGGTCACCAGACCCGCTTGGCGCGTGACCCACGCGTCCCACTCGTCGCAGTTCCAGACCGTCGCGTCCGGCTCGGCCGCCGCGTTGGCTGCGAACGCGCCCGGGTCGGCGACGGCGCGGTCGAGACCGGCGGTTCGCAGTTTCAGGGTTCCCTCGGACGGCGAGGAGATCGGGAGCAGCACCCGCAACGCGTCCAGGGTGCCGGGGCCCGGCACACCGAGGTCCGCGTTCACCCAGACCACCGGTCGGGACGACTCGCCCGTCGTCGCGTTCGGCACCATCTGCGGCAGATCGAACAGCAGCAGGGTGCGGGTGTGGTGTTGAAACGCGAGCGCCCACAGCGCATGACCCAAGAACTCCATGCCCGCCGCGGTGGTGAGGACGTGCACCGATTCGTCCGTGACCCCCGTCGCGTACCGAGGGGTGTCACCCGGCCGGGGCGTGAGCACCGTCCAGGACGCGCCGTCCAGGTACAGCGATCGACGGTGGAGACGAAGCGAGGACCCGGTCTGCATGAAGTCCGGTCAGGACGCGCGCGGCGGTTTCTTCGAGTTCCGCGCCCGGCCGCGTTGGGACGCGTCGAGCAAGACCTTGCGCAGCCGCACACTGTGCGGTGTGACCTCGACGCACTCGTCGTCGGCCACGAACTCGAGTGCCTGTTCCAACGACATCGGTCGGGGCGGGGTGAGCCGCACGGTGTCGTCCGATCCGGAAGCTCGCATGTTCGTGAGCTTCTTCTCCCGGGTGGGGTTCACGTCCATCTCTTCCGAACGCGACGACTCGCCGACGATCATGCCCTCGTACACCTCGACCCCCGGGCCCACGAGCATCTCGCCGCGCTCCTGGAGGCCGAACAGGGAGTACCCCGTGGTGACACCGCGGCGGTCCGCGACCATGGACCCGCTCGGTCGGCTCCGCAACTCACCGAACCAGGGTGCGTAGCCGTCGAACACGTGGTGGAGGATCCCGGTCCCGCGGGTTTCGGTCATGAACTCGGTCCGAAACCCGACGAGCCCCCGGGCGGGCACCAGATACTCGAGCCGGACCCATCCGGTCCCGTGGTTGATCATCTGTTCCATTCGGCCCTTGCGGACCGCGAGCAGCTGGGTCACCGCGCCGAGGAACTCCTCAGGGACGTCCACGGACGCGCGCTCGACGGGCTCGTGAACCTTGCCGTTCACATCACGCGTGACCACCTGCGGTTTGCCGACCGTGAGCTCGAAACCTTCGCGCCGCATCGTCTCGACGAGCACCGCCAGTTGGAGCTCACCCCGGCCCTGGACTTCCCAGGCATCGGGACGCTCGGTGGGGAGAACCCGGATGGCCACGTTGCCGACGAGCTCGGCATCGAGCCGGTTCTTCAGCAAACGGGCGGTCAGCTTCGAGCCGTCGTTCCCAGCGACGGGCGACGTGTTGATGCCGATGGTCATCGCGAGGCTCGGCTCGTCGATGGTGATCGCCGGGAGGGCCACGGGAGTGTCCGCGTCCGCGAGGGTCTCGCCGATGGTGACGTCGGGCAGTCCGGCGATGGCGATGATCTCACCCGGTCCGGCCGCCGGGGCGTCCATCCGCTCGAGCGACTCGGTGATGTAGAGCTCGGTGATCCGAACTTTCTCCACGGTGCCGTCGACCCGGCACCAGGCCACGGTCTGACCCTTGGCGATCGTGCCCTCCTGGACACGACACAACGCGAGGCGCCCGACGTACGGCGACGCATCCAGATTCGTGACCAAGGCTTGGAGCGGTGCACCCTCGGTGTAGGTGGGCGCCGGAATGCGATCAAGGAGCAGTTCGAACAGCGGCTTGAGATCGCTCCCCTCCACCTCGACGTCCATGCTCGCCCACCCGGCGCGCGCGTTCGTGTACACGATCGGGAAGTCGATCTGCTCTTCGTTCGCGTCGAGATCCAGGAAGAGTTCGTACACCTCGTCGAGGACTTCGGCGATGCGCGCGTCGGGCCGGTCCACCTTGTTGATCACGAGGATCACCGGCAGGTTGGACTCCAACGCCTTCCGCAAGACGAACCGGGTCTGGGGCAGGGGTCCTTCGCTCGCATCTACGAGCAGCAGTACGCCGTCCACCATCGTGAGGCCACGTTCGACCTCGCCACCGAAGTCCGCGTGGCCCGGGGTGTCGATGATGTTGATCTTGGCGCCGCCGTACCGGACCGCCGCGTTCTTCGCGAGGATCGTGATGCCCTTCTCGCGCTCCAGATCGTTCGAGTCCATGACCCGATCGTTGACGTCCTGATTGGCGCGGAACACGCCGGTCTGCCAGAGCATGGCGTCGACGAGGGTGGTCTTGCCGTGGTCGACGTGGGCGATGATGGCAACGTTGCGCAGATCATCGCGACGGGCGCGCGCGGACATAAGAAGAATTCTCCGTGGGAGGGGAACACCAGTGTAGGCGGGCGCGGGCCTCATCCCCGGACTCACGACGCCGTGACCAGCGGTAATGTCCGCCGGAACGGTCGGGGCACGGGAAGGATTGACCCATGAGCGCAGCGGAACCGCACGGACTCTCCGTCCGAAGCACCAGCGAAGCGTGGCCCGAGCGGCCCGCTCCGAAGGAGCCAGAGCGGGGATCATGAGCGCGGATCTGGTCATACGGGGCGGGACGGTGGTGGATGGCACCGGGGCGCCGCGTCGACCGGCCGACGTCGCCGTCACCGATGGCATCATCAGCGAGATCGGCCCCCGGCTCGATGGCGCCCGCGTCCTCGATGCCGCCCATCACGTGGTCAGCCCCGGCTTCATCGACATCCACTCGCACTACGACGCGCAGGTGTTCTGGGACCGCGCGCTCACCCCGTCGAGCTTCCATGGCGTCACCTCGGTGATGGCCGGCAACTGCGGGTTCTCCATCGCGCCCTGTCACCCGGAACATCGCGACTTGCTGGCCCGGACGTTGCAACACGTGGAGGACATGAACCTGGACACGCTGGCGGCGGGCATCCCCTGGGACTTCGTCACGTTCCCTGAGTACCTCGACTCGGTGACCCATCACGGAGTGGCGCTCAACTACGGCGTCTACATCGGCCACACCGCGCTGCGGTTGTTCGTGATGGGTGAGGCGGGCTACGACCGCGACCCAACCGCCGAGGAGCTGCGCGCGATGCAGGGCGTGGTCCACGAAGCCATGCAAGCCGGAGCAATCGGATTCGCCACCAGTTCCTCCGGAACGCATACCGGCGACGGCGGCCGCCCGGTTCCGAGCCGGCGCGCCGACCTGGCCGAAGTCGAAGCCCTCCTCCAACCGCTGCGTGACCTCGGCAAGGGTGTGGCCGCGCTACTGCCCGGCGAGAAGATCAAACATGCGGACGTCTACGGACTCCAGGCCCGAATCGGACGGCCGCTCACCTGGACCGCGCTCCTCACGGTGAAAGGATTCCCCTGGCACGAAGGGATCATCGCCGACAACAACGCCGCGCGCGCAGCCGGCGGCGAAGTCTGGCCGCAGATCTCGGTGCGAGAACTCGCATTCCAGATGAACCTGCGGGAGCCGTTCACGTTCAACATGGCGCCCGCGTTCGCCGCGCTCATGAACGCGCCGATCGAGGCCCGGCTCGACGCATACCGGGACCCCGAGTGGCGTCGGGTCGCGCTCGACGACCTCGACACCAAGACGATGATCCGGCCGAACTGGGACGCGCTGGAAGTGGCCGAGTCCGCGCACCATCCCGAACTCGTCGGCCGCCGGGTCGTCGAGTTGGCCGACGCTCGCGGGTGCACTCCGCTCGACGTGATGCTCGATCTCGCACTCGAAGAGGATCTCGAACCCCGCTTTCGCAGCGTGCTGGCCAACAACGACCCCGACGCGATCGCCTGGCTGCTCCAGCAGGAAGGCTGCTTGCTCGGGCTCGCCGATTCGGGTGCGCACGTGAGCCAACTCTGCGACGCGTGTCTGCCCACTGACCTGCTCGGCAACTGGGTCCGCGAAAAGGAAGTGATCTCACTCGAACGCGCCATCCACAAGTTGAGCGCCGAACCGGCGGCGGTCTACGGGATCGACGATCCCGCGGGTGGACGCGGTCGACTCGAGGTGGGGATGGCCGCCGACATCACGGTGTTCGACCCGGAGACGGTTGCGCCCGGGCCGCTGCGTCGAGTGCGTGACTTCCCCGCCGACGGCGAGCGACTCACGGCCGACCAACCGAGCGGCATGACCCACAGCCTCGTGAACGGCGTCCCGATCCGCGTCGATGGCGCGCCGGCGGCCGACGGTCTGGCGCGGGTCCCGGGGGTCATCCTCCGCAGCTGACCGGTGTTGCCGCTCAGGTGGGGTCGTCCGGACACGCGAGCCGCAACCGGCCCCGAACCTCGTACAGCGTGGCCCGACGCGTGTCGGCGACCGGCCGCAGGGCGGGGCTGTCGAACCAGGCCGCCTCCGGCCGTTCGACGGGGACGAACTCACCACCGTCGAGCACCAGGTCCGGGTCCAGCCGCCGTAGCGCCTGCTCCCACTCGTGACACCGCTGTCCGGCACCCGTGCGTTGGCCCGCCGCCGGGGGCGGTTCGAGCACCACGACGTCGTTGGCATAGGCGGGACCGAGGAAGGGATAGAACTGAATCGTTCCAATCGGCAGGACCCGGCCGGGGGACCGTGCGCTCAGGTACTCGTCGATCGGATCAAGCCGCAGGCCGGCACCGACGGCGTACCGGTTCGTGAGGTAGTGGCGCTGGACCGCGAACCCGCCGAGCACCACCACGAGGAGCGCCGACGAGACCATCACGACGCGCCCGAAACGTCCACCGACGCGCGCGAGGCCGACCATGGCGAGGACCATGACCACCAGGACAACCGCAAGGAATCGCTCGCCGTCGCGCCACGGTGCGAACCGGTCCACGTTCGGCGCGCCCGCGTTGATCACGATCACGATCAACGCCGCCATCGAAACCGCCGTGCGGACGAGGAACCCCCGTCGATCCCACCGAAGCGCGATCGGGACCACAACCAGACCGAGCAGCAGCGCCGGGCTCGCGTAGCGAGCGGTGGCGGCGAACACGGCACCGCCCAGTTCCATGGTGAACGGCATGACCACATACCCGACTCCGGCCGAGACCGCCACGGCACCGGCGATGCGTTCGGGCCCACGACGGCTCCGGCCCAGCATCGCGAGGGCGGCCACCCCCGGTGCCGCGACGACGATCGGCCACGCACGTCCGAACGCCAAATGGAGCCCCGGACGCCAGATCCGATCCCACACGTCGCGTTCGAAGAGGTGGTCCGAGATCGACGCGTTGTCCTCGAGGACCGATCGCGCCGGGAAATGCAATGGGCCGAGTCGGAGGTCGTACCACGGCAGCGGGTTGTCGGCCCGCACCCAGTTCCGCAGGAACCAGAAGGCACCGATACCGACGAGCGGTCCGAGCCACGCGGTCACCAGCCGCGGGTTCCGGCGCCGGATCGCAACCACGATGATCAGGAGCGTCAACACGGCGATCGGGAACGCCACCGTCAGCTTCGTGCCCATGGACAGCGCGGCGGCGATCCCGGCCAGTGCCAGCGGCACCGGGGCGATGCCACCCTCGATGATCAGGGCCACGGCAACGAGGAGCAACGTGGCGCAGAGGAAATCGTTGGTGGCCTGCCCCGGATGCGTGCCCACGATCGCCGGGAGTCCCATCACCAGCGCCGACGCAGTGACACAGACCGGCCCGAGTCCGCGGCGCCGCCCGATGCAGTACGCCGCCACGATCGTCATCGTGGCGAAAACCAGGTTGAGCACCGGCGACAGGAGATCCCGATCGAACGGCAGAAAGCTGAGTGCGTGGTACATCTGGCTGTTTGCCGGGAAGTAGCCCTGGGCGGCGGCGCCGATGTCCGGCAGGATGTCGAGTCGACCGGTCTGTACGAAGCGTGCCGCGAACACACCGTGGTACCAGAGCGTGTCGCCTTCGGTCATGCCGTGACCGAGTGCCCACGCGGTATGGCTGATCCATTGGGCGCCGACGATCGCCACACTGACCGTCGCGATCACGCGCTCGCTGAATCGACTCCGCGCCACCGCACCGGTGGGGTTCGAACTCGGTGCCGGGCCGATGCGCCGCGCCAGGCTGCCCACGCCCGCACTCGCCAGCATCAGTCCGATCGCCAGCGGCCAACCCGAGAACCGGTGGAGGCCCCCGAGCACGAAGCTGGTCAGCGTGACGATTGCGAACCCGACCACCATCTCCACGAGTCGGGCCGGTGCGCCGCGCCATCCCACGAGCGCGCGGCGGGCCGCGACGGCGGCGAAGACCACGCACGCGCCCACACCGATGACGACGAGCCACCCGCCGACGTAGCGAGCGAACGACAACGCCTCCAGCCCGGATCGCGCCCCGGCGACCGATACGAGAGACGCCCACGCCGACACGACCGCTCAGGGTACCGACCCCAGGGGATGCCGTCGGGCCAGAGTGGCGCAACCGAGCCGGACCGGGATGCCAAGATCGTCCGGTGATCGATCCCGCCGAGCCCCGCCGATCCCGCTGGTGGGTCTTGTTCGGACTGTTCCTCGTCGGGATGCTCGCATGGACCGTTGCCACCCCCATGATGGCGGCGCCCGATGAAGGCGCCCATGCCGTGCGCGCGGCGGGAGTGGCGCGCGGCCAACTCAACGGGCCGCACCGCGAACTCATCATCAAGAACTGGGTCATGGACGTGCCCGAGGCGTACGCGCACACCGCGGACGCGCTGTGCTTCGTGACTCCGGCGTTCGCCCCGACTCCCGTAGCTCCGCGCGACCGGACGCCGCGCTGCGTCCCGTCGTTCCGGGGCTCCGACCGGTTGGTCGAGGCACTCACGTACGAGTTCCGTGGTACACCGCATCTCTACGGGCTCTTCGGCGTCCCGTCGCTCGTCTGGCCCGACCGCGTGAGCATGTACATGATGCGGGTACTGAACGCGCTTGCGTGCGCGGCGTTCCTTGCCAGCGCGTGCATGTCGGCCATCCGCAGACCGCGCCGGCGGATGGCCATCGTCGGCGTGCTGGCCGGCGCAACCCCGATGCTCTGGTATTTGGGTGGCACGTTCAATCCGAACGGCATCGAGATTGCGGCCGCCATCTCGCTGTGGGCAACTCTGCTCGCCCTCGCCGCCCACGATTCTTCCGAGTCCGATCGGCGTCTCGTACACCGGGCCGGACTCGCCGCGTTCGCGATGGTCAGCATTCGGGGGTTGGGACCGGCCTGGGTTCTCGCCGCGGTCGTGCTCTGTGCGGTCCTCGCCGAACCCGGCCGCATTCGTAGCCTCATCCGGCTGCGCGCGGTCCGGATCTGGGCTGCGCTCACGACGGTGAGCACCGCGGTCACCGCCGCCTGGATTCTCAACGCCCCTCTCGGCGATCAGATGCGGCATCCGGCCATCGGTCTCGGCGATGCCGTGGCCGGTCTCCCGACTATCGGGGCCCAATCGGTAGGAGTGTTCGGGACCGACTACATCCGACTCCCCCTCGGACTCGACATCGGCTGGGGACTCGTCGTACTCGTCGGCATCGCGTTGGGGTTCGCGTTCGGCACCGTTCGCCAGCGCGTCGCCCTCGCCGGTGCAATTACGGCATCGGTGATGCTCCCCGTTACGACCGACGGCTTCAACTTCCCGTACATCGGATTCCCGTGGCAGGGACGTTACGGACTCCCGATCAGTGTGGGCATCGTGGTAATCGCGTTCGGTGTCACCCCCACCCACACCCGCATCCTGCGCGGTGTGGGCGCAACGGCCGGCGGGCTTCTCCTCGTCGGCCAGGCCGGCGCGTTCGTCGCAATCGGGCGTCACCTCGGGATGGGTGCGCCGAGCGGCGTGAACATCTTCGACTACGTGACGAAACCGATCTGGCAACCCGCAATGCCCGCCGGCGTTCTGCTCGCGATCGTGGTGCTCGTCCTGGCCGGTATCGGTACCACGCTCATCGCACCGCTGATCCGTCGACCGCCGACATCCGGT
>JANPMG010000139.1:0-12770 GCA_031422675.1 Acidimicrobiia bacterium
TCGAGCATCACGTAGTTCGTGACGTCCACGACATTCGAGATCGGACGCATGCCCGCGAGTCTGAGCCGCCGCTGCATCCACTCCGGCGAGGGACCCATCGTGACGCCGATCCGGCGGGCGGTGAAGCGGGGGGCGCGATCGGAGGCGTCGACCATCACCGAGATGTCCTCGGCATCGCCGGACACGTCGACCTCGGGTTCCGGGATGCGGAACGGCAGGCGGAAGTGCGCGGCCAGGTCCCGGGCGACCCCGAGCACCGACATCGCGTCGGACCGGTTGGGCGTGATCGAGAGGTCGAAGACGACGTCGTGCAGGCCGAGGACGTCTCGCACGTCGAGACCGAGTTCGGTGTCGCTCGGCAACGGCAGGATGCCGTCGTGCTCGTCACCCAACCCGAGTTCGCGTGACGAGCACAACATGCCGTCCGAGACCTCGCCGCGGATCTTGCGCCGCTCGAGCTTGAATCCGCCGGGCAGCGTCGCCCCGCTCGGCGCGTAGGCGACGACCATCCCGTCGGCGACGTTCGGCGCCCCGCACACGACGGTGCTGGAACCGTCGCCGAACTCGATGTCACAGAGTTGGAGCTTGTCGGCGTTGGGGTGCGGACGAACCTCGAGGATGCGAGCGACCTTGACCCCGGCGATCTCTTCGCCCGGCGCGTCGAGCGCCTCCACCTCCAGGCCCAGCCGATCGAGCGCCTCGGCGATCGCGCGCGGCTCGGCGTCGAGGGCCACGAAGTCGTGCAACCAGGAAAGCGGAACCCGCATGCGATCAGTACCCGTCGGTGTCGGTCAATACCGGGAAAGAAAACGGACGTCGTTGTCGAAGAACGTCTTGATGGGTTCCACGCCGTACCGCAGCATCGGCATGCGTTCGAGCCCGAAGCCGAACGCGAAACCGGTGTACTCCTCCGGGTCGATACCGACGGCGAGGAAGACGTTGGGGTCGATCATCCCGCAGCCGCCGAGCTCGATCCAGCCGGTGTTGGAACAGACACGGCATCCGGAGCCGTCGCAGAAGACACACGTGATCGCGAACTCGGCCGACGGTTCGGTGAACGGGAAGAAGCTCGGCAACAAGCGTGACTTCAGCTTCTTGCCGAAGTACGCACTGGTGAACGCTTCAAGGGTCCCGGCGAGGTCACCAAACGTCAGGCCACGATCGACCGCGAGTCCCTCGATCTGGTGGAACACCGCGGAATGGCGCGCGTCGACGGTCTCGTTCCGGTAGGTCCGTCCCGGCATCACCGCGTAGATCGGCGGCGGTTGCGATTCCATCAACCGGATCTGTACCGGCGACGTATGCGTGCGCAACAGGACCTGCTCGGGCTCGCCGAGATCGACGTAGAGCGTGTCCTGCATCGCACGCGCCGGATGGCCCGGCGGAAAGTTGAGCGCCTCGAAGTTGTGCCAGTCGTCCTCGACCTCGGGACCTTCGGCCACCTGATACCCGAGGCTGACGAACACGTCCTCGAGCTCGCGCTGACACTGGGTGACGAGATGCAGGTGACCGCGTCCCCCGCCGTGACCACCAAGGGTCAGGTCGAGCGCCGGCTCGGTGGGACCGGTGGGACCGAGTTCCGCCTCCCGAGCGGTCACGGCTGCCTCGATTGCGGCAGTGAAGGCCGTGACCGCCTGGCCCACCTTCGGCCGGTCGGGCGCGTCGAGCGTCTTGATCGACTCCCGGACCTTCTGCACCGCGCCGCGTTTGCCGATGAGGCGCTTCCGCACGTCCGCCAACTCGTCGGCGTCCGCCGCGGCGGTAATCGCGGCCCGGGCCGCGTCGAGATCCAGCTCCGAAAGGTCCATGAGTACCAGGGAGTGTAGAGAATGGCTCCCTCACCACCGGGCCCATTCGGCGGGCTCCTCGGATCTCGACCGCATGGTTTCCCCGGGGTGGGGGGACGCCGGTGCGGGTGGGAGTCCGGTGCGGGATGACGGGACGGTAACTTCGGGCCGGCCGCTCTAGTCCAATGACTTGCAGGGAGGTCCAATGGCAGACGATGGCGACGACGACCCGGGCCTACCGCACCAAATGTGGTGCCCCTCGTGTGTGACGACGGTCGGAGACGCGCCGACGTGTCCCAACTGTGGTCTCCCCCAGCTCGGCGCCACCCCCGCTCGGCTGCGCGTGATCGCGGCTCGCATCCACGAGGTGCAGACCGACCACGCCCGACTCCTCGACGAGCTGAATGAGCTGCACGCCGAACAAGCGGTGCTCCTCGACAACCTGCGCGATCCCGATGCCGGAGCGCTCACCCGCGCCGCCGGCGCCGTTCGGGACGGCATCAACGACGGCGTCGAGAAGGCCCGGTTCATCACGCCGGTCCCGGCGGGCGGGCGCGCCGACGCACTCGGGATCGGGCGAGGCGACTGGCGTCCGGAACGAGTGCGCGATGGGTTGCTCTGGTTGGGTTCGATATTGCTCGTCGTCTCGGCGATCACGTTTCTCGTCGTCTCTTGGGAGCGCTTCACCCCGATCCAACGGGCCGGCGTTCTGTTCGCCGCGACGCTGGTGGCCGGGGGACTCGCGCGCTGGCAACGCACGCGGCTTCGCGCGACGACCGAGGCACTGTGCGCGCTGACCCTCGGACTCACCCTGGTGGACTGGCGTGCGCTCGAACGTGCACAGGTCGCCGGCGATCTTTCGTCCGCCGCGTGGTGGACACTCGGCCTCGGCCTCATCGGTTTGGTCACCGGGGTCGCGGCGCGCCGCACCACGATCATCACGTTGCGGATCGCGCCGGTATTCGCCCTCCCGGCGGCCGGCGTCACCGGGCTGGTGGCGCTCTCGCCAACCGCGGCGGAGGCGGCCATCGGATTGGCGCTCATCGGTACCGTCACCATTGCGATCCACGCGTCCCGTCGGGTGCGCGATCTCGACGACGGACTCACGAGCGCAATGGCCTTCGTGGCGACGGTGACCGAGATCGCCACGGCTGTCCTCGGCGCCATTGCGGTGATCGCGCCCCTGGCCGACGCGAGCACCGAACCGGTGCGCAGCCTCGTGGGACCCGCGCTCGCGGTGTTGGCGATCGCGGCGGCACCCTTCACGGCATTGATCATGCGGCGGGCGCACCCTCCAGCCGGCGGCGTGACCGGTGGATTGACTGCAATCGTCACCGTGTCGGTTTTTGGCGCGATCGCCACCGCCATCGGGCCGCACCTCGAGGTTCACACGATGGTGGCCGTGCTTGCGGTCCTGGCCATGGCCGCCACCGGGGCGGCGGGGCGCTTACCCGAGACCTGGCGCGCCGGCCTGGTGTTCGGCGCGGCGTTGGCGTTGGGGCCCGGGATCGTCGGCGCAGCCCATGACGTCGGCGCGGCCTGGTTCGACCCGCTGCGCTGGCTCTCGGAGCCGTGGACCGGTTCACTGGGCGACTCGGCTCGAGACCAGCTGACACCGATGTTTCAACTCGGAGCGGAACGTCTCTCGTCCGTTCGCCATCCCTGGCCCACGATCGTCACTCTGCTCGCGGTCAGCGGCACGATGCTGGCTCGGGATCGAGCGGCGGTGCACGCGCCGACCCTGCCGGCGACTTCGAGCACCGTCGGGTTCGTCCGCTTCGTCGGGTTCGTAGCGATTGCGATGGCGTTGGCGGTCGGTGTCCTCATGGTGAACCCCACCGTCGGCGTTGCGCTCGGGGTTCACCTGTTGCTGGCGGTCGGTGTTGCCGTGGTGGCGGTTGTGACGAGTCAGGGGCGTCCCGGATTGGCGCGCGAACTGATGGTGGGCGCCGGCGCGATCGCAGTTCCGGCCGTTGGTTGGGCCGCGATCAGCGAACCCGCCACGGTGTTCGCCGTGGGCCTGGTCACGGTCGGAGCGGCGGTCGCGGCTCGATTCGCAACCTCGGGTTGGAGTCGCGCCGGCACCGCATCTGTCATCGCGGCCGGGGTCATCGCCGAGACCGGTTTGGTCGTCCACGCATCGGATGGCGCCGTACCGGTCGTCGGGTTCGCGATGTTCGTCGCCGCGGCGATCACGCTCGTCGTCGGACGACACGTCCGTGGCGCGTACACCCACCTTGCGGTTCCGATGGAGATCGTGGCGGTGCTCGGCGGGCTCGGAGGTCTCAGCTTGGCTGCGGAGTCGCCGACGTGGCGAGCGGTCTCGCTCTGTGTCGGCGTGACGGTGTTGGTGGCCGCCGGTCGAGTCCGTGACGGACGTTCCGAGGGCTACGACGTCGCCGCGATGCTGGCGGCGGGCGCAACGACGATCAGCCTGATCGACGGGGTGGGCGCAACGGTGGAATGGTTCTCGGTGCCCGCCGCAATCGGTGCATTGGCCGTCGGCCTCACGAAACGGGTGAAGGTCCCCTCCTGGTCCTGGTCGACCATCGGACCGGGGTTGGTGGTCGGACTGGCGCCGAGCGTGGCCCTGGTCGTGCAACACGGCGGTGCGTTGCGTCCCATCGTGGTCCTACTCGCGGCCGGCGCCACCATCTTCGTCGGGGCGCGGACCAACCTCCGGGCGCCGATCATCATCGGCGCGCTGGCCGTCGTGGTCATCGCCGTCGACGGCATTACCCCGCTGGCCGCGCAGCTGCCCCGGTGGTTGCTCATCGGTGGCATCGGCGCGGCCGCGCTATGGGCCGGCGCCACGGCCGATCGCCGGCTCGTCCAACTCCGCCGGTGGCGCAGCGCCATCCAAGAGCTGGCATGAGGCCGCCGACGTGACTCGCGCGCACTTTTAGCGTCCTGAGGTGCTGCCCCGCAGCACCTCAGGACGCTAAAACCGTGGGATGGGGCGGGGGGCGGCGCCGGGTGGGGTCAGGTGCGGGACTGGCGGGCGGCTTCGAACATCAGGATGCTCGCAGCGACGGCGGCGTTGAGGCTCTCGATCTCGCCGGCCATCGGGATCCGGACGAGTTGATCCAGCGTGACCGCCACCGCGGTCGGAACCCCGTGGGCTTCGCTCCCGAGCACGATTGCCACCGAACCCGCGAGGTCCGCGGCGGTGTAATCGTCGGCGGCTGCGGCGTCGGCACCCACCGAGCGCCACCCTCGCCCGCGCAGCGCCGAGACGGCGGCGGCCAGGTGCTCGACGACCACGATGGGAACGCCGAGCACTGCCCCGGCCGAACCGCGCACGACCTTGGGATTCCACGGGTCCACGCCGCCGGCCACGACCACCGCTGAAGCCCCCGCGCCCTCGGCAGATCGGACGATCGTCCCGAGGTTCCCGGGATCGGCGATGCCGGCGCACACCACCACCAGACCGGGCATCACCGCATCGAGCGCCGCCGTGGGCGGGATCGGCATCACCCCGAGGACGGGCTGGGGCGTGCGGGTGGTCCCGATCTTCTCGAGCACGCCTTCTTTCAGATCCCGAGTGGGAACTTGCGCCGCCTCGAGCCGGTCCACCAGCGCGGCGAACGAACGCCGCGCCCCGGGGCCGAGATAGACGGCTTCGAGCGCGGCCCCACGGGTCAATGCGTCGGCAACGATGCGCGGACCTTCGAGGACGAACGCCCGCTCGTTCCGCCGGGCCGACGCGTCTCTGAGCAGCGTCCGGAGCCGGATCGCGTCGTGATGCTTGTGCGCGAGCGGCGCCCGGTCCGGCACTGGCGCGCCCGGCGGGTCAGGCCGCGTCGAGCGCGGTGCGTGCGGCCGCGACGATGGCGTTGAACGCCTCGCGCTCGCGCACGGCCAGATCGGCCAGCACCTTGCGGTCGACCTCGATCTCGGCCGCCTTCATCCCGGCGATGAACTGCGAGTAGCTCATCCCCTCTTCACGGCACGCGGCGTTGATGCGCATGATCCAGAGCTTGCGGAACTCGCCCTTACGGGCCCGCCGGTCGCGGAACGCGTAGTTCCCCGAGTGCATGACCTGCTCGTTGGCCGCCCGGAGGTGCCGGCTGCGCGAACCCGAGTATCCCTCGGCGCGCTCGAGGATCGCGCGGCGGTGCTTCTTCCCCTGGACTGCCCGCTTGACGCGTGCCATGGGTGGAACTCCTTGTTGAGAACGGAATGAAAGCGATGGTGCGGTGGATCAGGATTCAGGGTTCACGCGCGGCCGAGCAGGCGCTCGACGTGCTTCTTGTCGCCGCCGGTGACTTCGGCACCCCGGCCGAGGCGGCGAGTCCGCTTGGTGGGCTTGTGCTCCAACAGATGGGCGCGGAACGCCTTCCGTCGACGGATCTTGCCGCTGCCGGTGACCTTGAACCGCTTGGCGGCTCCCCGGTGGGTCTTGACCTTGGGCATCTCAGGCTCCTGCTGCGGGTTCGGGTTCGGGTTCGGGTGCGGGTGCGGGTGCGGGTGCGGGTTCGCTGGTGACCGGTACCGCGGCCACGGGTGCGGGGGTGACTTCGGCGCCGACTTCGACGGGTGGGGCGACCTCGGGTGGTGCTTCGGTCTGACCCCTTGCTTCGGCCTTCTGCTTCGGCGGCTTGGCGGGCTTGGGCTTCTGTTGCTTGAGTGGGTGCAGCACCATTGTCATGTTGCGACCGTCCTGGCGGGGTGCCGACTCGACGATCGCCACCTCACCGACGTCACCGGCGAGCCGGTCCAGGATCTTGCGACCGAGTTCCGGGTGGGCCATCTCACGGCCTCGGAACATGATCGTGACCTTGACCTTGTGGCCTTCGCCGAGGAACTGCTGCACCTTTTTCGTCTTGGTCGTGTAGTCGTGGATGTCGATCTTCGGTCGGTACTTCATTTCCTTGACGACGACGTTGGTCGCTTTCTTGCGCGATTCCTTGCGTCGCTGCTGCTGCTCGTACTGGTAGCGCCGGAAGTCCATGATCTTGCAGACCGGCGGCTTGGCGTTGGGAGCAACCTCGACCAGATCCAACTCCGCCTCGCGCGCGAGCTGGAGCGCCTGCGGGAGGGGCCGCACTCCGAGCTGTTCGCCGTCCTCGGCAATCAGGAGGACTTCGCGAGCTCGAATGCGATCGTTGATCCGTGCTTCTTCTTCAGCAGCGATGTTGGCATCACCTCTTCGAATCGGGACCCGTCAGCGGGTCGCCGGCGGCTTGGCTTCAGGAAAGCTCCACCGCGCGGCCAAGACCGAATCGAAGAGGACGACCCGGACGCGGAGTTCCTCGGCCAAACTGCTGGCGTCGGTCCGGCCGGGTGGGGCCCGCCACCAGGACGGTCCCACTTCCCAACTAGATGTTCGTGGCACGATAACAAACTCATGAGCAGCCTCTGGACTCCATACGGTGAACAACCGGTCGATCCCGACCAACCGGGCACCCCGCTTTCGCAATCGACCCCCGAATCCGGTGGTTTCGGCGGCCCGGAAGATTTCGGCGGTCCGCACGACGGCGACGAGGACATCGATCCCGAGCAGATGCGGGAGATGCTGACGCGCCTGGCCGCTACGCCCGTCGAGGCGATCGTCACCCAGTTCGTGGTGCAACTCCAGGAACTCGCGGTCCTCCATCTGGGAATCGCCCAGGAGCGAGGGGAGTCACTCCCCCAGGCCGCGCTGGCGATCGACGCGTTCGCGGCGCTGGTGGAAGGGCTCGGCCTCCGCCTCGAACCCAACGCCGAGGCCTTGAAGCAGGTGCTCGCCCAACTCCGACTCGCGTTCGTCGAAGTATCGGGGGGCGTCGAAGGATCGGGGAGTGGCGAAGTATCGGGCGCGACACCGGGCGATTGAGCCGCGTTCTCCGTATCGTCTTCGGGACGATCGTCACGCTCGTCATCGTGCTGGGTGCCTTCACCGTCCACACGCTGTTTCCCCCCAAGTCGTTCACGGTTCCCCGGGTGGCCGTGGACGCGACGCTCGATGCGTCGGGCACGATGCGGGTGGTCGAGCAGATCACCTACGACTTCACCGGCACGTTCTCGTTCGGGACCCGGCCGATCCCCGTCGGCAGCTACGCGATCAGTGACATGACAGTGACCGAGAACGGTCAACCGTTGGTTTCGAGCGGCGCGCCGTACAACCTCCAGTGGTACTTCACCGCGGAGAACGAAACCCGAACCTTCGACATCGCGTACACGGTGACCGGCGCGGCGGTGGGCGCCGCTGATGTGGCGTCGCTGTACTGGAAGTGGGTCGGCACCGAACACCCGACCATCGGTCGGGTCGACGCGACGCTGCACGTGCCGGCGGGCGAAGGCGTTCTGCAAGCGTGGGGTCACGGACCCCTGAGCGGCAACGTGACCGTCGGAACCGACACCGTCACCTTCACCGCGCCCGACGTCCCGACGGGAACGTTCGTGGAGGGACGGGTGCTCATCTCCACGGGCCGGATGCCGACGCTGGCGCCGACCATCCCGCCCCAGCGCGATCGCATCTTCGCCGAAGAAGCGGCATGGGCCAAGGCGGCGAACGACGCCCGCGCCCAGGCCGCGCGGGACGCCCAACGCACCCGGAACGCGCGCGCGGCGCTCACCGTTCTGGCCCCGACCCTTACCGTCCTCGGCGCGCTGGGCTTTCTCTTCTTGTGGCGCAGATTCGGGAAGGAACCGGCGGCGCGCAGTCCGGTGGGCGAGTACGTCCGTGATCTCCCCGACGATCCACCGGCGGTGGTGGTGGGGTTGATGGATTGGGGTGCGATCTCGCCCGCGGCGTTCTCCGCGACGATCCTGGACCTCGCGCAACGTGGGTTCCTCACGGTTGCGGAGACGCGCATCGACCGCATGTTGCTCCCGGACCGCATCGATTACGAGATGACCGCCACCGACGCGGATCGGGCGTCGTTGAAGGCGTTCGAGCGGACCGCGTTGCAGCAGGTGTTCGCGGCAGGCTCTCCGGTCATGCAGTCCGAGATCGCGAAGTACGCGCGCGCTCACCAGTCGGAGTCGCTCGCGCGGTGGAACTCGTTCAAAGCCGACGCGTCGACGAGTCTGCGCAATCAGAAGTACATCAACGGCCGGCGCTCGAAGCCGTTCTTGCTCAACATCGGCGCCGCGATTCTCGTCGCGTTGGCCGGGATCGGCGCGTTGGGGTTGCAGCTGTGGGTGGTCGGCGGGGTTGCGCTCGGCTGGGCCGCGATCCAGATCGCGCTGACGCCACTGCTACGCCAACGCAGTCCCGAGGGACAGCAACGGTTCTTGGAATGGACGGGGGTGCGGAACTACCTCCGTGACTTCTCCCAACTCGCTGACGCGCCCGTCGGCCATTTGATTCTCTGGGAGCGCTACCTCGTGTACGCCGCCGCCCTCGGCGTCAGTGACCAACTCGCGCAGGGGCTCGCAACGCGCATCCCGGCCGAAGAGCAGGCGAACTTCGCCCCCTGGTACGTGGGCATGCATTCCGGCGCCGGGTACTCCTCGATCGGCGACTTCTCGAGCGGGATCGCCACGACGACCAGTTCCTTCTCACCCCCGTCGAGCAGCTCCGGAGGTGGCGGCGGATTCTCCGGCGGGGGTGGCGGCGGCGGGGGTGGCGGCGGCATCGGTGCCGGCTGAAGGTTCAGCGCGTCGCATCCAGCGCCGCGAACAACGCCGTGGTCAGCGCCGGGCGGTCGGGGATCGGCGCAACGTCGACGGCACCCAGGTCGATGCCGTACAGCCGGGCCGCGTTGGAGCCGAGGATGGCGTCCTTCGCCGCGGTGGTGAGCGGCGGGTATCCGAACTCCGCCTGCATCCGTTCCGGGATCGTGGACGCGCGGAACGCGTCGATCAGCGGCTGGGGCGATCCGTACCACGTGCTGTCGGTCCCCCACAAGATGCGTTCCGCACCGAAGTGCACCAACAACTTTCCCAGCACGTGGGCGGCCTCCACCGGGCGCCGCAACATCAGGAACCAGGTGCTGCCGAGTTCCGCGTACACGTTGCTGCCGCCGGGTGAGCCCGGTGGTCCGATGCCGAATGCCGCACACGACGCGATGAGCCGGTCCACACCACTCGGATCGATCGGATCGAAGCCACCCTCCTGACCGTTCGGGTTGCGCTCGTACCCGGAGTGGTAGACGACGAACATCAGATCCGGGAACGCAGCCGCCGCGGGCCCGATGTCGCGCGGCGACGCCGCCGCGACCGACGCTCCGGGCACCGGACCGCCAAGACCCTTGTGCGCGCACACGATGCGCGGCCCGACTGCCTCCGCCCGCTCGAGGAACGGCCACCCGATCTCGGCGTCGTCGAGAAACCAACCACCGGTGGGCGACGCCGACGTCGGCGGGCCCGCGAGCGTGTACACCTTCCACGCCGACGGAGCCAGATCATCCGACCAGTCGACCATTCGATCGAGTTCCGCCGCACCGAGGTTCGGATGCACGATCGTGTGAGTCAGGACCCGTCCGGTACCCGCGTACCGATCGGTGACATCACGGACCGCCGCGATCTGCGCATTCTCGAGCACGTTCTCACCCGTCGGGCCCGGCGTGGAGGTGAGGAGCGCCACCGCGGTCTCGCTGGCGCCGAACATCAGACTCGCCCACGCCGCGGCGTCGATCATTCTCGGATCGACGGTGCCGGGCCACCGATCCGGATCGACGAGCTGCAAGAACCTCCCGAGCGCCGCCGCGTGCGGACCCACCCACAACGTCGGATCCACGAGATGCGTTTGCACATCGATAACTTGGCCCGTACGCTCGACCTCCTGATTGATGCGGGTTGCGGTGGGCTCGCTCCCGGGCTGCTCGCCTCCGCTGCGCTGCGGCTCGGGTGATTGGGCGTCGTAGGGGGCGGCGTCGGTGACGTTGTAGAAGCCGCCGCCGTGGGCGGAGTCGATGGCACGGAGGGCGAGGGCGGTGGCGCGGCGGTCGTGGGCGTAGGCCGCGGCGTCGAGACCGACGGTGCGCGCCGCGTCGGGGAGCGCGCGGGCGACGGATGCGGTCGCACACGCGAGCGCCCCGTGGGGGACGACGGGGAGGAACTCGTCGGTGTGGAGTGGGCGCAGCAGGCTCGGGAGCAGGCGCTCGTCCACGGCGTCAGACCTGGAGCCGCCACGCGTCGCCATCGGCGACGATGTGACCCGCACCCGGACCGGCGAAATGAGTCCCGATCACCAACACATCGGTCCCCGCGTATCGCGCCAGCAACTCGCGACGCGTGGCGCGCGCGTGATCGACATCGGAGTCGAACATGCTGTGCCAATCCGGTTCGCTCATCTGTACGGGGTGGTGCATGACGTCACCGGTGATCAATGCCTCGGCACCGTGCGACGTGATGTGCACGCTCTGGTGACCGGGCGAGTGGCCCGGGGTCGGCTCCATCACCACCTCGTCGGTCACACGGTGACCGAACTCGATCAGATCCGCGAGACCGGCCTCGATGATCGGTCGCACCGAATCACCGTAGACATCGCCGTCCTCGTGAACGCCGTACGCATCCCAGTGCTCGGACTCGACCCGGCCGATGAGATAGCGAGCGTGGGGAAAGGTCGGAACCCACTCACCGTCGACGAGCATCGTGTTCCACCCCACGTGATCGACGTGGAGGTGCGTGCACACCACCGCGTCGATCGTCTCCCGAGGGAACCCGGCGGACTCGAGGTTCGCGAGGAATGGCGTCTGGAGTTCATGGAAGAACTCGTTGGTGCGAGGCTTGTCGTTACCGAGACAGGTGTCGATCGCGATACGGCGACCCTGTGACTCCACGACGAGGAGTTGGATGCGCAGATGGATGAAACCGTCCTCGGTGGCGAAGTGTGGGACGAGCCAGGGGTGGGCCTGCACCGCAGTGGCGTCGGCCTGGGGCATGACCAACTCGCCCGGGATCGGCGCGTCGATCTCCACCACGCTCGTGATCCGGACATCACCGACGGACCAGACGTTCATGACGGCGTGCTCCCCCCTGCGATCTTCTCGATCGTGACCGCCTCCCAGTCACCCACGCGACCGGGGACCACCGTGAACTCCACGGCCTGACTCACGTGGATCGCGCGGGTGCCGTCGGCGATCTGGGTGCAATGGAAGAAGTGCCGGTCGCCCCCCGCTTCGATCGTGCCGACTCCTCGGCGCTCGTCGAACGCGACGACGGTCCCGGTCATGTCAGTGCACGATCTTCGCGATCGGCAGCTCGATGATGCCGGTCGCGCCGGCCTCACGCAGCGCCGGGATCAGGATGTTGATCTCGGATTTCGCGACCACGGCCTCGACCGCGAACGCGTCCTCACCGTAGAGCGACGACACGGTCGGCGACTTCAACGCCGGCAGCAGATCGATCACCGCTTGGAGGTTCGCCTGGTCCACGTTCAGCTTCATCAGCACGCGCCCGCGCGCTTCGAGCGCGCCGCTCAGGAGGGTCACCAACTGCTCCATCGCCTTGCGCTTTTCGGGGTCGGCGTAGCTGATGGGGTTGGCGATGAGTTCGGTGTAGGAGATCACGATCGTGTCGATCACCTTCAGCCCCGCGGCGCGCAACGCCCGCCCGGTCTCGGTGATCTCCACCACGGCATCAGCGATCTCGGGGATCTTCGCCTCGGTGGCACCGTACGAGAGGGTGATGTCGGCCTCGACGCCGGCCTCGGCGAAAAATCGGGCGGTCAGCTCCGGATACTCGGTCTGCACGCGCACACCGGCGGGTAGGTCCTTGACCGACTCGGCCGGGTTGTCACCGGCGACGGCGAGCACCATCCGGATGGGACGCGCGGTGGCCTTGGAGTAGTGGAGTTCGGTGAGGGTGACGACGTCGGCGCTCGTCTCCTCCACCCAATCCCGCCCGGTGATCCCGATATCGAACATGCCCGACTCGACGTAGCGCGGGATCTCCTGCGGCCGCAGGACGAGGACTTCGGTGACCCGGGGGTCGTCGATGACTCCCCGGTAGTCCACGTCCGAACCGCGCGTGACCGTGAGGTCGGCGTCCTCGAAGAGCTGGAACGTGGCTCGTTCGAGCGAACCCTTGGGCAAGACCAGTCGCAACATG
>JANPMG010000140.1:0-55649 GCA_031422675.1 Acidimicrobiia bacterium
CGCGCGCCACCGGGGCCCGCGGCCCCCGCACCCACCTAACGGGGGGCTCCGGGGCCAGTGAACAGAGCACGACCGGACCAGAGGAGATCGAATGTCACTGACCATCGGAATCGTGTTGTTCACCGACGCCGAGGAACTCGATTGGGCCGGCCCGTGGGAGGTCTTCACGATGGCGGCGACTGCGGGCGATGTGGTGGTGACGATCGCCGAGACGCTCGATCCGGTGCGCTGTCGGAAGGGTCTGCGGGTTCTGCCCGATCACACCTTCGCCGACGCGCCGGCGCTCGACGTGGTGCTCGTCCCCGGCGGCCAGGGCACCCGCACCGAGCGCACCAACCCGGCGATGCTCGATTTCATCCGCCGAGTGGCCCCCGCCTGTGCCTGGGTGACGAGCGTCTGCACCGGGGCGTTCGTGCTCGAAGCCGCCGGCCCGGCGGCCGGGAAACGGGTCACCACGCATTGGGCGGCGTTCGACGAGTTCCGCAGCCTGGCTCCGGGGATTTCACTGGTCGAGAACGCCCGGTACGTCCGAGACGGGAACCTTCTCACCTCGGCCGGCGTGAGCGCAGGGATCGACATGTCGCTCTGGCTGGTGGGCCAGCTCTACTCCGTCGAGCATGCCCGAGCCACCCAGCTCGCGATGGAGTACAACCCGGCGCCCCCGTACGCCGCCCTCGTTTGACCTGACCGGTCACCTGACCGGTGATCGGGCCCGGCGTTACTGGTCCTCAAGGCCGGTCGTTCGTGCGTCGATGCACGCAACGACACCCGAGAGGCGACATGGATCAGCTCCCCGTAGAGATCAGTCAGCGCATCCGCCACGAAGCTCGTGTCGCCGGACTGCGCGACCACGCGCCCTCGATCGAGATGGTCGAACGCCGCCGCCTCCAGTTGTGGTCGATCATGATCGTCGTGATGATCGCGGTGGGCCTGGCCGCCCTCGCGGTGTCGGGCGCCACCGACAACGTGAAGTGGGTGACCGGCCAGCCGTTGCTCCTCGCCGGCGGCGTCGGAATCTTGGCGGTCGGCTTCTGCACCTACGCAGTCGAGAAGGAGGTCCATCTGCATCGGCTCTCGCGATTGCTGGTGGACGAACGACTGCTGAGCAACACCATGGCGCAACAGCTCCAGATGAACACGGCGTTGTTCAACGCGGGTAAAGCGTTGAACTCGGTGATGGACCTCGACGACGTGCTCGACGCGATCCTCGCCAACGCCCTCGACCTGCTCGAAGGTGCCGGTGGTTCCGTGATGCTGCTCGAGGACCAGTCGGTCCTTCGGGTGGTCGCGATGTGCGGTCAGGGTATTGCCAGCGACGCGCGCGTCCGGCTCGGCGAGTCGGTCGTCGGTCGAGTGGCGCAGAGTCGAGAACCGCTGCTCGTGCCGAGTGTGGTTGCGCGCGGAGACATCGGTGGTGTCATCGAGGCCGACGTGGAACTCGGCGGCGCGATGTGTGTGCCGCTCGTCAATCGCGGTCAGTTGCTCGGCGTGCTCACGCTCCTCGCGCCGAAGGGCGGAACGTTCGACGAAGACGACCTCTCGGTCCTGACGCTCTTCGCCGAGCCGGTGGCCGCGGCGACGGCGAAGGCCGGCCTCTACGAAGCCGAGCGCGCGAACGTCGCCAAACTCCTGGAATCCGACCGGATGAAGTCCCAGTTCGTCGCATCGGTGAGTCACGAACTCCGTACCCCGATCACGTCGATTCGCGGTGCAGTGGCAGCGTCTCGTCGCACCGACGATCCCGGCCAACGCGAGGAACTCCTCGACGTGGTCGACCGGCAATCGGGTCGGTTGCAGGCGATGGTGGAAGAAATGCTCACCGCCGCCCGGATGCAGGAGAACGCGAACAAGCCGACGGCACAGCGACTCGACCTCTGCGCGCTCGTGCGTCTCACCGCGCTCGATTCGCACGTCGCCGGACGCCCGGTGGAGCTTGAACTTCCGCCGGAGTGTTCGGTGCGGGCGGAACCCGAGTCGTTGCGTCGGGTGCTCACGAACCTGATCGAGAATGCCCACAAGTACGGCGCGGGTCCGATTCGAGTGGCCGTGCAGGTCGCCGACGATCACGTGGTGCTGTCGGTGATCGACAAGGGCCCGGGGGTTCCGCCCGAGGAGCGGGAGCGGATCTTCGAGCGCTTCTACCGGACCGACCCCAACGGCACGAAGCCCGGCATGGGCCTCGGCCTGGCCATCGTGCGCGGGCTCGTGGAGTCGTGCGGGGGAACGGTCTGGGTCGAGGATGCGCCCGGCGGGGGCGCGGCCTTCCGCGTCTCGCTCCGCGCCAGTGCTGTCCGCAACGCGACTTCGGAGGTGGTGCATGTCTGAGCGACCGAAGATCCTGATCGTCGACGACGAACCCGACGTCTTGCTCACGTTGCGGATGATCTTCGAATCCGAAGGCTTTGATCCGCTGCTCGCAGCCGACGGTGAGACCGCGCTGCGGCGCGTCGACGAGGAACACCCCGACCTCGTGGTGCTCGACATCATGATGCCGGTCCTCGACGGGTGGTTCGTCCTCGCCGAACTCGGCGGCCGGCCCACTCATCCGCACATCGTCGTGTGCTCGGCGAAGTCCGGCGATGCCGACCGCGCCCGGGCCCGCGAACTCGGTGCCGACGAGTACGTGACGAAGCCGTTCGAACCCGACGATCTCGTCGCGATCATGCACGACGTGCTCCAGCGCGACCAAGCACACGTCTGACGCGCACTCACCCGCGACCACGCCGAGTGGGATGAGGGGCTCAACGGGCGTCCAACGCTCACGAACCGTCGAAAATCCCCTGGAAACACCATCTTCCACTTGCATTGCCCGGTCGACGCTGGCAGAGTGACACCGTTGTAGTTCCACGGGCGTGATTACGGGCCCAACGCCGCAAATCGGAGAGGGGATCGCCGGTGCGAGAAATGATCGTTGCCCATGTGCAGTCGAGCCAGTCGAGCCAAACGGGTGACAAGCGCTGGCAGGAGCGGGCGAACTGTCTCGGTGTGGACCCGGATCTGTTCTTTCCGGAGCGGGGTGCGTCCACGCGCGAAGCGAAGTCGGTCTGCTCGAACTGTGAAGTTCGGGTCGATTGTCTCGAGTACGCCCTCGTGAACGGCGAGAAGTTCGGCATCTGGGGCGGGCTCAGCGAACGGGAACGGCGGCGGCTGCGTCGTCAGCGCGCGTTGGCCCGCCGGGCCGCGTCCGCCGCCACCGCCTGACTTCAGCGTTCAGGCCCAGCCGCCAGGCGCACCTCGATCGTGGCCTGAGCGTTCACGCCCGACCACGCCAAGAAGTCGGTGCTGCTGCGGGTGATCTCAGTGGCGGGTAGCAATCCCACGAGTTCGACGCGTTCGACCGTCACCGACGCCAGGGCGGCGAGCCGGCGTACCTCGGTGCACGCCTGCTCCAGGCTGACCGCGTCGAGGTCGACGAGGTTCATGCTCACCTGCACCGTTGATCGGCTCGCCAGGACCATGCCGAGCGCACGCACGCCGGGCAGTCCGCCGTCGCGTTCACGCACCGACGACGAGATCGCCTTCGCGAGCGCGAGATCGTCGGTCGCGAGTTCCACGTTCACCGCGATCATCGGTCGGCGCGCCCCCACCGCGGTGGCGCCGAGCCGCGGGTCACGCGTCTCGGGACCGCGATCCGGCGCCCGGGCGGCGAACGCGTCCCGCCGCACCATCGGCAACGTGATGCCGTCGGGGCTGGCGAGGTCGTAGAGGAACGCCGGAACGTGATGGACCCGGGCCAGCCAATCGGCGAACGCGCGCGCCGCCGCCACCGCCGTCTCCGGTGGTGTGGTGCCCAGGGCCACGAACGGCACCACGTCCACCACGCCGAGGCGCGGGTGGACGCCGGAGTGGCGGCGCAGGTCGAGATCCTCGAACGCCACCTCGGTCAGGCGACGGGTGGCGGCTTCGGTGACTCCGGCATCGCGAGCCGCGATGGTGAAGACACTGCGGTGATGGTCGGAATCTCGGTGAATGTCGAGCAGGGCTGAACCCGCCGCCTGTCCGATGGCATCGATGAGGCGGGCGTCGCGTCCTTCGGAGATGTTCACCACGGCCTCGAGCACGCGTGCAGGGTACGTGCGTGCCACCGGTGCGAGTCCAGATCGATCGATCGCCGGGACCCACCGGTAGAGTCGGCTTGGTGCGGTTCGGGTTGGCGCTTCCTCACTACGACTTCTCCGTGGTGGGGGAACATCCGCTGCGCTGGGACACCGTGCGGGAGATCGCGCACCGGACCGAGGCGCTCGGGTTCGACTCGCTCTGGGTCTCGGATCACCTGTTCCTCGACATCGCCAAGTACGGGGGCAGCGCGAAACCCGAGGCGGCGTTCGAACCGATCGTGACCCTGGCCGCGCTCGCGCGTGAACTCGATCGCATCCGGCTCGGGACCTTGGTCTTCTGCGAGGCCTTGCGGCCCGCGTCGGTCTTGGCGAAGTCGCTGGCCACGTTGGACCGGCTCTCGGGCGGCCGGATCGATGTGGGGATCGGCGCCGGTTGGTATGAGCCCGAGTACGCGGCCGTCGGGCTGGACTTCCCGCGTCCCGGTGAACGGCTGGCGCGCCTCGGAGAGGCAGTCGAGATCGTCAAGGGGTTGCTGGACGCGTCGGGTGCCCCCGTTGTCTTCGACGGTCGGTTCCATCGCGCTGACGGTGCTCGGAACTTCCCCGCTGCGGTGCAGCACCCTCGGCCCACGGTGTTCGTCGGCGGCAAGGGGGATCGGCTCCTGCGGCTGGTCGCCGAGCGCGCCGACGGATGGAACACGTGTTGGGTGTGGACCATTGAGGACTATGCCGAGCGCCGGGCCGTGCTCGATCGGGAGTGCGAGCGGATCGGGCGCGATCCGGCGACGGTCTGGCGCTCACTCGGCCTGTACGCGCTGTGCGGCGAGGACGAAGCGGACCTGGCCCGCCGGTTCGAGCGGCTCCGCTCCTGTACGCCAGCCGGCGTGCTCGATGGCGTGACCCTCGACGAATGGCGGGTCGGGCGGCTGGTCGGGACGGTCGAGCAGGTCCGGGACCAGGTCGCCGCGTGGGGCGATCTCGGGGTCGAGACGATCATTCTCGGGGTCGGCGCCGTCCCGTTCCATCTCGGCGCGCGGGACGATCTCGAGCTCCTGGCCCAGGCGGTCGGCGTGACGGAACGTGCCGGCTCGGGCGGGTAGTCTGGTCGTGTCCACAATCGGAAGGACGATCGCCCCATGTTCGGTCTCGGAGCTCCAGAACTCCTCATCGTCCTCGCCGTTGTCGTGGTGCTCTTCGGCGGCGCCAAGATCCCGAAGCTCGCTCGCTCGATGGGCCAGGCCCAGAAAGAGTTCAAGGCGGGCCTTGAAGAGGGTCACAAGGACGGCGCCATTTCCTCGAACGACGACGCCAAGCCGAACGCCTGATCCGGGGCCGTTCGGCCGCTTCGGCCCGTTCGTCATCCGGGCTCCCCAAATTTCGGTTCTGATCGGGAACTCTCCCTCGGTCCATGGTCGTTGACATGCCGTCAGACGGTGTGCCCACTTGGGAAGAGATCGCTCGTGATCGCGGGGGATTTCTCTACAACGTGGCGTACCGCCTCACCGGTAATGCAGATGACGCACGGGACCTGGTGCAAGAGTCGCTCCTGCGAGTACGACGGGGGCTGGCGACCTACGAACCGGGTTCCCTCGATGGATGGTTGACCCGGATCGTGACCAACGTGTTCTTGGATGACATGCGTCGCAAGAAGCGCCGTCCGACGCACGCACTCCCCGAGAACGCCGACCTCGTGCTCCCCCCGTCCGAGGCGGCGGACACCGTGTCGGATGCGGCGGGACTCTCGAGCGAGATCCAAGCTGCGATCAACGCGCTCCCCGAGGAGTTCCGAGTTCCGGTCGTGCTCTGTGATGTCGCGGACCGGTCCTACGACGAGATTGCGGCGACGCTCGGAATCCCGATCGGCACCGTGCGATCGCGATTGCATCGCGGTCGGCGGTTGCTGCGTGGCGAACTCAGCGCGCGGGGGGTGGTGGCATGACGGCCGACAACGACGCCGATAACGCGATCGACGCCGACGATCGCATCTCCGCCTGGCTCGACGGTGAACTGCACCCCGTCGATCGCGACGCCGTGGACGCGTTACGCCGCGAGCGCACCGAATGGGCCGCCGCGATCGATGCCGTCGGCGCGGTCCGAGCACAGCTTCGGGGACTTGCGATGGTCGAACCGCCGAGCGGCTTCCTCGATTCGTTGCTCGCCGGTGGCGGCGACGAGGCCGAAGGAACGGAACGAACGGCGGCAATCGGCGATCTCGGAGCGGTCCGAGCGCGACGCAATCGGCGCGCGACGCCGATGTTCGTGGGCGCGGCGGCGGCCGCCGCGATCCTGGTCGCCGTCGTGGTCCCGGGCGTGGCGCGGACCGAGCCGGCGCTTGCCACGGACATCCGGGTGCACCAGGCCGGTGTCGCATCGTCGGGTGATCCGGTCTCGGGACTGGCGCCCCTCGGAACCCCGATGACGTTCGGCCGATGACCGGACTCCGAGCGCGAGTGCGGCTCGCGCCGCTCGGCGTGGCGGTGGCCGTGGTGATCGCCTCGGGCGTCCCGGTCCACGCCGCGGATCGCGAGCGGGCCGGACGGAACCCGGCGGACCGTCAGTTCGACCGGGCGCGGCAGGCGGTCCGTGACTATGACTTCACCGGTTCGGTTCGCATCTGGTGGCGAGACGCGAGGGGTGGGCAGGCCACGACCGTGGCGGTCGTGGCCCGGCGGGGCGCGCTCCATGTGGCCGGCGGTCAGGTCCTCCATGACGGTGGCCGAGCGTGGATGCGCACCGATCGGCGCTGGACGACGCTCTGGGGTGATCCGCGTGATGTGCGCGCGCCGAGCCTGAGCCCGAAGTATCAGGTGTCGACCGGTCCCGGCCCCGAGGTGGTGCACCGGCCGACCCGACTCTTGACCGTGCGACGCGGCGGCGCGGCGGTCGAGGTGGTGGCGTCGGATCGGGAGACGGGCTTGGTGCTGCGGCGCGACCGCTTCGACCCGTCCGGCGCGCCGAACCTGCGGATGGAGTTCGTGGCGCTCACCGCACCTCAGCCCCGGCAGGGTCGCAGCGACGGTCCGGTGGTCACGCCCGACGCGCCCGGGACCCGTCGGGTCGTTCCTGACGACGCGCGCCGGTCGTTGACCGGAGGCTTCGCGTTGGTGGACGCGCGGGAGATGCCCGACCGCACGACGCAGCTTCGTTACAGCGACGGCGTGTTCGAGGCGTCGGTGTTCGCCCAGGCCGGTCCGATCGATTGGGAGGCCCTCCCCGCCGGCGGACGGGCCGTGCGCTACGGACCGGTCCACGCCCGCCGGTATCGAGTTGCGTCGGGCACGGTGATCGTGTGGGAGTCCGATGACCGGACTTTCACGTGCGTGACCGATGCCACTGCGGTGGACGAGGCGGGGATCGTCGCCGACCTCAGCCGCGAACGCGGCGACGGTTGGTCGAGCGTCATGCGGTTCGTCGGTGGCCCGTTCCGCTGGAGCTGAACGCGCCCTGAACGCGATCTACGCGTTGACCTCGGCGCGGCGCCGACGCAGGATGCGCCGCCGCTCTCGTTCGGAGGCTCCGCCCCAGACGCCGTGTTCGATGCGGTAGCGCAGCGCGTACTCGAGGCATTCGGTCTTCACCGGGCACGAGGCGCAGACCCGCCGCGCGTGGTCGACGCCGACGCCATCGGAAGGGAAGAAGAAGCCGGGTTCGCGATCGCGGCACAATCCGGAAAGCATCCAGGTGTGCTCGGCGTCATAGTCGGGAATCGTTGTTTGGTCCATGCGTATCGTTGAACGGTACGCGCACCGGTTTCGTTCCCAAGGATGAGGGCGCGAACTCTCAGTGAATGTTCAGGTCGACCTGGAACCCTGCCGAGATCCACTGCGTTGTGCATCCCGATCGAGTATCCCCGAGCCAAGGCTTGCCGTGAACGAGAACTCTGACCCGATGAACCCGTCCGACGACGCCCTCACCCCGCTCGGTCACGAAGCACCGACCGAACCGGTGGCGCCCTGGTTGTCCACGGCGCACCTGCCCCCGACACCGAACCCCCCGACACCGAACCCCCCGATGCCACCCCCGACGACTCCGCAAACGCCGCTGTACCCACCGAGTGCGCCGATCGCGGGAGGGCCTGATGAGTCCGCGTCCGCCGGAGGCCGCGGCGGTGCCGGCTGGCGCCAGTTCGTGGTCGGTGCGGTGGTCGGGGCACTCGTCGGGGGCGGAACTGCGGCCGGGGTATCGCTCGCGACCCGTGACGACGACAACGCCCGTACCACCCGAACCGTCGTCGTCGGCGCCGCGTCCCAACCCGTGCGCAACACCTCGGTGATCGGCAAGGCCAAGGATGTGCAGTCGGTCTTGCGCAAGGTCGAAGGGGCCGTGGTCGCAATCCAGACCGGATCGGCCGTGGACCAGGGTCTCTTCTCCGGTGAGCCGGGCCGCGGCGGTGGCGGTGGTGAGGGAACCGGCTTCGTGATCTCACCCGACGGCGTGATCGTGACGAACAATCACGTGGTCGCCGATGCCGGTGGTCGCATTGAGGTGGAGTTCGGTGACGGCACGAAGCAAGCGGCCGAGCTGTTGGGCCGGGCGCCCGAATACGACCTCGCCGTGATCAAGGTCGACGGCAAGAATCTCCCGACGGTGAAGCTCGGTAACTCCGACTCGCTCGTGGTCGGTGACCAGGTGGTCGCAGTCGGGAACGCGCTCGCGTTGAAGGGCGGGCTCACCGTGACCGAGGGCATCGTGTCGGGGAAGGGCCGCACCGTCCCCGAGGACCAGACCGGCACCACCCTCTATGACGTGTTGCAGACCGACGCCGCGATCAACCCGGGGAACTCGGGCGGGCCGTTGGTGAACGCCGCGGGTGAGGTCGTCGGGATCAACACGGCGCTCGCAGGTGGAAGTCAGAACGTGGGCTTTGCGATCAGCATCGATTCGGCGAAATCGGTGATCGCCCAACTGCGGCTCGGTCAGCGCGTCTCGGTCGCGTTCCTCGGCGTGCAGACCACGGACGTCACCCCCGCGATCGCGCGGTCGCTCAACCTGTCCACCAAGACCGGCGCCGTCGTGAAAGAGGTCACCAACGGTCAGGCGGCGGAGAAGGCGGGATTGAAGGTGAACGACGTCATCGTGGCGATCGCGGGCAACCGGGTTGCCGGTCCCGAGAACGTCGGCGCTCAGATCCGGCGATTCTCACCGGGCGACGACGTCGAGGTGACCATCGAACGCGGCGGTACGACCGAGGTCCTCACCGTCACCCTCGGAACCCGGCCCGACTCCCTCGGCTAGCCTCGAACGGCTCTGGACCTGACCGCACACCGTGCGGTCAGGTCCCGCCGTGCTCACGAGTGTCCAGCCCGAAGGAATGCGATGTCCCAGGAACCCGAAGCCCTCGAGGATGTACCACCCCAGGGCCACGTCCGGGTGATCTACCTCGGACCCGTGTCACCCCACTGGGAAGTCCACGGTGTGTTCGGTGACCGGATCGTGGTGGACGAGTTCCGCCAACGCGCCATCGCCCGGCTCCAACTCCTCCCGCCCCACGACCCGCAGTTTCGTCGCAATCGCGAACGGGTGGCGCGTGACGCCGAACGTGAGCACCTGATCCTCGAATGGGACCTCGGGTACGACGAGCCGGAGTAGAGCAGCGCGGCGGGCGGGCCGGTCAGACCTGGTCGTGGTCCTGGCCGGGGTGCGTGCCGGTGACCATGAAGCGGACCCGTTCGGCGATCGTGACCGCGTGGTCGGCGATCCGCTCGTAGTGGCGGGCGAGAAGCGCGATCTGCATCGCCTTGACGATGGTTCCTTCATCGGCATTGGTGCCGAGGGTGAGTGAGTGCCGGAAGAGGCTCTTGCTCAACTCGTCCATCGCGTCGTCCATGTCGGCGAGCGCCGCGGCCCAGCTCGGGTCACGGTCCGCGAAGGCGTCGATGGCGAGCCGGGTCTGATTCGCGGCTTGCACGCCCATCCGGTCCACGATGCCGCGGGTCTTGGGATCGAGTTCGTGGGGATAGATCCGCCGGGTCGTCTTGGCCACGTTGACCATCAGGTCCGCATCGCGTTCGAGTTCGTGGTTGATGCGCAGCATCGTGATGACAGTCCGGAGATCCGCCGCCACGGGTGACTGGGTGGCGAGGATCAGGATGATGTGGTCCTCGATCTCGTGGTAGAGGTCGTCGATCACGTCGTCGGACGCCACCACGTGCTCGGCCATCGTGAGATCGCCGTCGAGGAACGCCTGGGTCCCGGCCGTGATGGCTTCGGTCGTCAGGGCGCCGAGCCGGATGAGGTCCGCACGCACCTCGTCGAGCTCATCTTGGAGTGTCTTGCGGGCTGCGGGCCCCGGGTCCGGCACTGCATCTCCGTTCATGACCGTCATCATGACGGTTGGTCGGTCCTGACGACGGTACCCGCGTGCGCTGAGAGGTGCAGTTCGTCCGGAGTTCACCCCGATGTCACCCGCCGGACGTCGGGACGCCGGATCGCACGCCGATCCATCGGATCGTCACCGCGAGTTCACCGCGATGTCACCCGGGGGCCAGGACGGCGCCAGACGGGATTCGTACCGTGACGAGCGATGAAAACAACTTCTCTCACAATGAAGTCCCGCACAATGAAGTCCCGGAGACAGGAGCACTCAATGCATCGTTCACGCGCGTGGAAACTGGTTCCACTCGTGCTCACGTTCGGCCTGCTCGGCGCCGCGTGTGGCTCGAGCACGACGACCGGCCAGGGGAACGACGATGGATCGTCGTCGAAGCTCGCGGCCGCGACGCTCAACGGCTCCGGTTCGACGTTCCAACAGGCCTTCAACGAGGCCGTGATGGAGGAATTCAAAGCGGCGCAGCCGGCCGTGACGCCGGTCTATGGCGGTGGCGGGTCCGGGAAGGGTCAGACCGACCTCCAGGGCGGCCTCGTCCAGTGGGCCGGTTCGGACAGCACGGTGAAGGACGCAGACAAGGGCCTCTACGAAGGTCCGTTCCTCTACTTCCCGACGGTGGCCGCGCCGATCACGGTGTCCTACAACCTCTCAGGGGTGAAGCTGAAGCTCGCTCCCGAGACGCTGGCCAAGATCTTCGCTGGTGAGATCGACACCTGGAACGATGCCGCCATCAAGGCCGACAATGCCGGCGCCGACCTGCCGTCGACCGCAATCACCGTGGCGCATCGCTCGGATGGTTCGGGCACGACCGCCAACTTCACTAAGTACCTCGTGGCTGCGGCCGGTTCGGCGTGGACCCTCGGAACCGACAAAGTCGTCGCCTGGCCCCAGGGTCAGCAGGCCGGTGAAGGCAACGGTGGTGTGGCCCAGATCGTGAAGAGCACGCCCGGTGCCATCGGCTACGTCGACTACTCCGACGCCAAGGCCGCCGGGCTGGCGCTCGCATCGCTGAAGAACGCCGGCGGCAGCTTCGTGGCTCCGTCACTTGAGTCGGCGACGGCCGCCCTCGACGGCGCGACGTTGGCCGAGGACCTCACGTACGACCCGCTGAACGCGGCGGGCGCCGAGGCGTACCCCATCACGGCACCCACCTACATTTTGGTGTACAGCTCGCAGCCGGACCCCGCGGTGAGGGCCGCCCTCAAGGGTTTCCTCGAGTTCATCTACACCGATGGACAGAAGATCGCCGAGACGGTGGACTTCGCACCATTGCCCGAGTCGATCCTCAACGCCGCGAAGGCACAGATCACCAAGATTGGGGTGTGATCGACCAGAGTGATGCGGGCAGGATTCCTCCTGCCCGCATCACGAGGTCGACCACGAGGTATTCGTGACCGCCGTCGCCGCGCCACCCACACTCGCCGGGTCCCCGCGCCCGCCCGGTCTCGTCACCGATCGGGTGGTGCGCGTGGTCGTGTTCGTCGCGGGCGCGTTGGTCCTCGTGATCCTGGCGCTCATCGCCTACACGATGATCAACCGGGCCCTGCCGGCGTTCCGTTCGGAAGGCTGGTCGTACTTCACGTCGGACGTGTGGGACCCGGCCCGTTCGAAATACGGAACGTTGGCGTTCACCTTCGGCACGGTCCTGGTGTCGGGGATCGCGCTGGTCCTGGCGGTACCGGTCAGTGTCGGGATTGCACTCTTCACCACCGAGGTCGCGCCGCGTTGGCTGCGCAAGCCGGTGACCTATCTGGTCGACCTGTTGGCGGCGGTACCGTCGGTGGTGTTCGGGCTGTGGGGACTGCTCGTCCTCGCGCCCACGCTCCCGGGCTTCTACCAGGGCTGGCACGATCTGTTCTCGGGCGTGCCTCTCCTGGGGTCGCTCTTCGACGGCGAGCCGATCGCGCAGCGCACGTTCATGACCGCGGGCATCGTGCTCGCGATCATGATCACACCGATCATCACGTCCGTGGCACGCGAGACCTTCGCCACGGTCCCTCAGTCGCTGAAGGACGCGGCGCACGCGCTGGGTGCGACGCGGTGGGAAATGATCCGTGCCGCGGTGTTGCCCCACAGCCGCGGGGGACTGACCGCGGGCATCCTCATCGGGCTGGGCCGGGCGCTGGGCGAGACGATCGCGGTGGCACTCGTGATCGGTTCGAGCCCGCAGATCAGCGCCAAGCTGTTCGGTTCGGGCGACGCGGCGGCATCCGTCATTGCGCTCCAGTGGGGCGAGGCGAGCGACGGCACCTACCGAGCCGCGCTGATCGGTCTCGGGGTGGTGCTCTTCGCGGTCACCCTGATCGTCGGTGTCGTCGCCCGAGCAATCGTGGCGCGAACTGATCGCCACGCCGGGGGTTCGGCATGACCGCGGTGTTCCCTCGCCCGTCGATCACGCAGAGCACGGCGTCACCGTGGCGGCGGACCAAGAGCGCGCTCATGACGAGTGCACTCGCGTTGGCGCTGGTCGTGGCGGCGGTGCCCTTGGTGCTGATCATCGCGTACGTCCTCGCCAAAGGATGGTCGTCGGTCACGACGCCCGGTTGGTTCAGCGGCGACATCCCGATCCTCTCGAGATCCGAAGGCCCGGGCATGGGACCGGCGATCACCGGCACCCTCATGATCACCGGTGCCGCGACGGCAATGGCGGTTCCGCTCGGTCTGCTCGGCGGGATCTACCTCAACGAGTACAGCGCGGGAAGCCGATACGGGAAGGTGATCCGGTTCTTCGCCGACGTCATGACGGGCGTGCCCTCGATCGTGATGGGTCTCTTCGTCTTCGTGATCTGGGTGCTGTCGTTCGGTCTGTCGGCGTTCGCGGGTGCACTGGCTCTCGGCTGTCTGATGTTGCCGATCGTGATCCGTACCAGCGAGGAGATGTTGAAGCTGGTTCCGAGTGAGCTGCGGGAGTCCGCGTACGCGCTCGGCGGCCGGAAGGCGGGCACGATCATTCGCGTCGTCCTGCCGGCGGCCGCACCCGGGATCATCAGCGGCGCGCTGCTCGCAGTGGCACGCGCCGCCGGCGAGACCGCGCCGTTGATCTTCACCATCGGTTTCGTGAACCAGGCGAACACCAGCCTGTTCAACGATCCGAACACCGCGTTGTCGACCCAGATCTTCAAGAACGCGAACTCGGTCTTTCCCGGTCCGGTGGCGCGGGCCTGGGGTGCCGCCCTCACCCTGATCGGCATCGTGTTCGTCTTCACGATCCTGGCGCGAATCGCGTCAGCCCTCCTGGCCCGAAAGCACCAGCCATGACCCCCACTTCACTGAACGAGAGCCTGATGACGCCCACTAACGTTGCGGCGGTGACCGAACCGATCGACGACCGCGCCGACGCGCCCGCCGAAGTGGTGTTCGCGGTCCGTGACGGCGCCGTCGACTACGGGCCGAACCGGGCGGTGGACGGGGTCACCCTCGACATCGCGTCGCGCGAGATCACCGCGATCATCGGACCCTCGGGTTGCGGGAAGAGCACCTTCCTCCGCTGTCTCAACCGGATGAACGACTTCATCCCGGGCGCCAAGGTGAGCGGTGCCATCAACTACTACGGCGAGGACCTCTACGGACCGAAGGTCGACGCCGCCGAAGTACGGCGCCGGATCGGGATGGTGTTCCAACGCCCGAACCCGTTCCCCAAGTCGATCTTCGACAACGTCGCCTACGGCCCGCGGATCAACCGGTACCAGGGTGACCTGCCCGAGCTGGTCGAGAGCGCGCTCACCCGCGCCGCGCTCTGGGACGAGGTCAAGGACAAGCTCAAAAAGAGCGCGTTTGCGCTCTCCGGTGGCCAGCAGCAGCGGCTGTGCATCGCTCGGGCGCTGGCAGTTTCTCCGGATGTGATCCTCATGGACGAGCCCTGCTCGGCGCTCGACCCGATCGCCACGTCCCGAATCGAGGACTTGATGGTCGCGCTCAAGCGTGACTACACCATCGTGATCGTGACCCACAACATGCAACAAGCCGCGCGCGTGTCGGATCGGACCGCGTTCTTCACCACCGACGTCGACGAGTCCGGCGGGCGGACCGGCCGGCTGGTCGAGTTCGACCGGACGAATACGATCTTCACGAGTCCTTCGGACTCTCGGACCGAGGGTTACATCACCGGCCGGTTCGGATGACCAGCCGGCGCCGCACCATCGCGCCGCACGATCGCCGAGCCACCATGGAATCGGACTTGGATCGGCGGCGGCTCGCGGCGGCGCTCGACGCGGTGGGTGATGCGATCGTCGTGGTGGACCCGGGAGGAGAGACCGTCCTGCGGAACAACGCCGCGGATCGATTCAACGATGCGCGCCATGCGGATGCGCTGGCGGGTGATGCGCTACGCGAGCTGCTCGATCGCGCGCGCGCCGGTGAGGAGTGTTCTCGGGAGCTGCAACTATTCGGTCCGCCCGCTGAGGTCTTCTGGATGACGGCGCGTCCGCTCATGGCCGAGGGTCACCGAATCGGTGCGGTGGGACTGGTCCGGGATGTCACCGAGGGGCGCCGGATCGAGACAGTCCGTCGGGACTTCGTGGCGAATGTGAGTCACGAGTTGAAGACGCCCGTGGGCGCGCTCGCAGTGTTGGCCGAAACCCTCGCTGGGATCGAAGATCCGGCCGTGGCGCGAACGTTCGTGGAGCGGATCGCCACCGAAGCCACCCGCGTCGGGGCGATCGTGGACGACCTGCTCGATCTCGGTTCGATCGAGTCGCACGTGGGCCATCGCGGGCGGGTGTCGGTGTCGGAGTTGGTACACGGCGCACTCGATCGAGTGTCGGCAGCCGCGGCGGCTTCCGGCCACCACCTCGCGGTCGAGGATTGCGACGACGACGTCACGTGTGACCGGCGCCAGATCGTGAGTGCGCTTGCCAATCTGCTGGACAACGCGATCAAGTACTCGCCGTCGGGCACCGAGATCTCCATCGCGGCGCGCGCCGCGGACGGATGGATCACGTTCGAGGTGGCCGACCAGGGCGTCGGCATTCCGTCGCGCGACCTCGACCGTATCTTTGAGCGCTTCTACCGAGTCGATCGGGCGCGGAGTCGGACGACGGGCGGCACCGGATTGGGCTTGGCGATCGTGCGCAACGTCGCCCAGTCGCATCACGGTGACGTCACCGTGGATTCGAGCGAGGGTGAAGGTTCGGTGTTCCGGCTGCGGATCCCGATCGCCGGGACTGCGAGCCCGCTCTTCGCCGAGGGTCGGTCGTGACCGATCCACCGCTGGTGC
Source organism: Acidimicrobiia bacterium (assembly GCA_031422675.1). Classification (GTDB taxonomy): domain Bacteria; phylum Actinomycetota; class Acidimicrobiia; order IMCC26256; family JAENVU01; genus JAENVU01. The sequence goes on from JANPMG010000140.1 coordinate 15,602, forward strand.
TCGTCGTCGACGACGAGGCTTCGTACCGAGACGCGCTGTCGGTGGCGTTGGCCGCCGAAGGATTTCTCGTGGAGACGGCGGCGGATGGGGTCGAGGCCCTCGAACGGTTCGAGCAGTCGCGTCCGGCGCTGATACTCCTCGACGTGATGCTGCCGCGCGTCTCGGGGATCGACGTGTGTCGCCAGATCCGAGCCAAGTCACGGGTCCCCATCATCATGGTCACGGCGCGCGCGTCGGAGATCGACGCGGTGGTCGGGCTCGAGGTCGGCGCCGACGACTACGTGGCCAAGCCGTTCCGCCTGCGCGAACTCGTCGCGCGGGTACGGGCCGCATTGCGGCGCGGCCACCAGGAGGAGCTGGTCGACGACGACCGCGACGAGGCGATCACGATCGGCGAGGTCATGGTCGATCTCGGCCGCCACGAAGTCCGCGTGGGCGGAGAGTTGGTCGCGCTGCCGCTCAAGGAGTTCGAACTGCTCGAGGTCTTGATGTTCAACGCGGGCCGAGTCCTCACCCGTGACGTGCTCATCGATCGGGTATGGGGACCGAACTACTTCGGCGACACGAAGACGCTCGACGTTCACATCAAACGGCTCCGCGCCAAGGTGGAGGACGACCCCTCGGTGCCGAGTCGGATCGTCACCGTTCGCGGTGTCGGCTATCGCTACGAGCGCGTCTGACTTACTGGATCACGGGCTCACTGGATCACGGGCGCCGCAGGGTCGACGCGGCCGGATCGCACCTCGTGCGGTATGTCAGCGAGGGAGCAGGTCGTCGTCGATGGTGCTGAGGCCCTCGAGCCACGCCGTGGCATCGAGTTGGGCGCTGGTTGCGGTGGTCGCGGCCGCCGTCGGCGCGCCGAAACGCGGCGTCAACTCGTTCATCACGTCCATGATGGACGGTTCGCTCGGGGCGGGCTCACCGGGCGCGGGGTCGGCCTCGGCTGCCGACTCCACGAGGTCCGGCGCATCGGCGCGGCGAGCGCCGAATCGGATCGGCGCCTCGGGCACGGGTGGCGCGTGGCGCGCCGCCGGTACCGCGTTCTCGGTGGTCTCGGTGGCTTCCGTCTCGTCCGCGGTCGCCACCACCGACGAGGCGGTGTCCTTGGTGCCCTTACCCATCATGTCGGAGAACTTCATGTCACCTTCGCCAATGCTTGTTCGTAGTCTTCGCGTGCGCGCGGCGACGCGAGACCTGCGGATTCGAACGTGGCCACGACGGTGCCGTCGCGGTCGATGACAAACGTTGCCCGCATTGCACATCCGAGTTGCTCGTTGAAGACCCCGTACGCCTTGGCCACCTCGCCGTGTGGCCAGAAGTCCGAGAGGATCGGGAACGTGAACCCTTGCTGCTCGGCCCATTGCGCTTGCGCGTGGCGGGTGTCGCAACTGACCGCCAAGACGGCGACGCCCGCGCCGTCGAACGCGGACGGATCGTCCCGGATCTCGCAGAGTTCGCCCTGACACACGCCGGTGAACGTGAAGGGGTAGAAGACCAACGCCACCGGCTGCTTCCCCTGATAATCAGACAGGCTGACGTCATTGCCTGCCTGGTCCTTGAGGGTGAAGTCCGGCGCGGACTGGCCGATCTCGACGGTCAACGAAAACTCCTGGATCGGTGAATGGAACGATCGCAGTGTATGGGTTGGCGCAAAACGCGGTTCGGCTTCGCGGGGGTGTGCTTGTCGTTGCCAGTTGTCGACCACCGACGCGCGTCGCTTGAGCGAGACCCTGCCCGCGTTCGCGAATCGCCTGAACCGTGTGATTACGGACAGGTGGGTGGTGGTACGTAGCGCGCCGAGACGATTTCGCCGGCGTCCACCGTGATGACCCAGGTGCTGGCCTTGGCCAGGCGATCGTCTTCGAGAACGATGCCGCGCCGGGCGATCGTGTGCATGACGTCACCGATGACGTCGCCATGGGAGCAGAGCGCCAACGGTGCGGTGGCGCGCTCGAGGAGAGAGATCGCGTGCGTCGGTCCGCTGCCCTCGGCGAGATGGATGTCGGGTTCGACGGTCAACGCCAATGCCTTCGCCGCGGGCGTCAACGTCTGCATGCAGCGCATGAACGGACTACTTCTGATCTCGGTCACGCCGTGGTGCGCGAGTTGGCGTGCGAGCAACTCGGCTTGGGTCCGACCCCGCTTCGACAGGCGGCGTTGGTGATCGTTCTGGATCCCACGCGCACCGGCATCGGCGTGGCGTACGAGGAGACACTCGGTCAACGGGGGGCCCCGATGTCCGCGAGGAGGTCACAATCCCGGGGATAGGTCAGTGCCGTGCGCGCGTCACTCACGGGCCACCACGCGACGATGTCCACCTCGTCGTCGGGCAGGCGAACATCAAAGGACGCGATCGGTTCCATCATGAAGTATCGGACCGTCTTCGGCCGGCCGCGTCGGTCGACGTATTCGATCGAGCCGGCGTCGCCCACGATGCGAGCCTCGACGCCGGTTTCCTCGGCCACTTCTCGGAGCGCGGCGGTCTCGTCATCCTCTCCGGGGTCGAGCTTGCCCTTCGGCAGACTCCAGTCGTCGTAGGCCGGGCGGTGCACAACGAGGACCTCGAGCCCGCCGCCGCCGGCGCGCAGGACGATGCCGCCCGCGGCGCGGATCGTGGTGGCTTCGGCGGCCTCCGCAGCTGCCGGGTGGGTTTCGACGCGAGCTTCCTTGGTGCGGGCGACGGCGCGGGCCATCAGGACTCGGTGCGCGTCGATCCCGGTGGACTGCTCCAACCGCTTCCACGTCCCGTCGCCGAGAAGTTCCCAGACCTGGGTGTCGTCCGAGAGTTCGAGATCCAGGATCTCGCCGAGCCGGCGGCGTAATGCTGGCGCGCGGACGGGGACCAGCGCCTCGACGCGCCGGTCGAGGTTGCGGGGCATGATGTCGGCCGAGCCGATGAGGTACTCCGCGGTATCGAGGTCGGCGCCGAAGCGGTAGATCCGCGAGTGTTCGAGAAACCGTCCGAGCAAAGACCGGACCCGTATCGTCTCCGAGAGTCCGGCCACACCGGGGCGGAGGCAGCAGATGCCGCGCACGAGCAGATCAATGGGTGTGCCGGCCGCCGAGGCGTCGTAGAGCGCCTCGATCGTCTCGGGGTCCACCAGCGCGTTCATCTTCATCACGATGCGCCCGTCGGCTCCGAGTTCGGCCTGGTCCTGGATGCGGCGGAGAATCCCGTGACGAAGGCCGTGTGGCGCGACGAGGACCTGACGGTACCGACGCGGCCGCGAGTAGCCGGTGAGCGAGTTGAACAGCTCGGTGAGATCCTGACCGACCTCCGGGTCGGAGGTGAGCAGGCCGAGGTCTTCATAGAGGTTGGCCGTCACCGAGTTGTAGTTGCCGGTCCCCACGTGGCAGTACCGCGCGAGACCGTCCGGCTCGTCCCGTACCACGAGCAGGATCTTGGTGTGGGTCTTCAACCCGACGAGGCCGTACACCACGTGGACGCCCGCCTCTTCCAACTCGCGAGCGCGTTCCACGTTGATCGCCTCGTCGAAACGGGCCTTGACCTCGACCAGCGCCACCACCTGCTTTCCGTCGCGCGCGGCGCGGATCAGCGAGGCGACGATCGCACTCTGCTGGGAACCGGTGCGGTAGAGGGTTTGTTTGATGGCGAGGACCCGCGGGTCTCGTGCCGCTTGCTCGACGAACGCGGCGACGCTGGTGGTGAACGAGTCGTAGGGGTGTTGGACGAGTACATCGTTCTGGGCCAGGACCGCGAACAAGTCGACGGGAGCGTCGGTCCGGGTGAGCAACGCTTGGGTCTGGGGTACCCACGGCTTGTCCTTCAGCTCGGGTCGGTCCAGTTCGCAGAGCGCCCACAGCCCGGACAGATCGAGTGGTCCGGCGACAACGGTGACATCTGCCGGGGTCAGTTCCAGTTCGCGGACGAGGAGATCGCGGATGTCGTCGGCCATCGTGGCGTCGATCTCGATCCGCACCACGTGTCCTGACCGCTTGCGGAGGCTGAGCACACTCTCGACCGCTTCGAGGAGGTCGTCGTTCTCGTCGTCGAGTTCGAAGTCTGCGTCGCGAGTGACCCGAAAGGGGTAGTGCGCGGTGATCTCCATGCCCGGGAAGAGTTGGTCGAGGTGTGCCGCGATCACCTGCTCGAGGGGAACGAATCGAAGTTGATCCGGCATCACGACGAATCGGGGGAGCAGGGGCGGGACCTTCACCCGGGCGAACCGTTGCTCGCCTGTCGTGGGGTCCATGACTTGGACCGCGAGGTTCAGGCTGAGGTTCGAGATGTAGGGGAACGGGTGGGCCGGATCGACGGCAAGCGGGGTGAGCACGGGGAAGACCCGGGTCTGGAACACGTCCACGAGATAGGCGCGGTCGTCCGCGTCGAGGTCTTCCCATTTCGAGAAGACGATCCCGGCGGCTTCGAGTTCGGGGGCGATCTCGTCGGTGAACAAAGCGGTCTGACGGGCGACCAGAACCCGGATCTCGTCGCGGACCGCGTCGAGCTGTTCCACCGGTCGGCGGCCGTCGGGTGAGGTGCTTCGGACGCCGGCGGCTACCTGTTCTTGGAGGCCCGAGACGCGTACCTGGACGAACTCGTCGAGGTTGGTCGAGAAGATAGCGAGGAACTTCGCCCGTTCGAGCAGCGGCCGGGACGAGTCCTGAGCCAGCTCGAGGACTCGGGCGTTGAAGGCCAGCCACGAAAGCTCTCGGTTCAAGAGCAGTTCCGACTCAGGCATGACCGCATCGTACCGGCCGCTCCGTGCCGCCCTTTTGCCGGGAAGTCGGGCCCGATGCCCGCAGGTCCGATACTCGCAGGTCCGGCGAACGAGGCCGGTAGCCTCGCCGGGGCGATGGTCACCCGCGACCCCCGAACCTACGAGCTCAACCCATTCGGCCGGCTCGCGGTCGCGCATGCGGCGTCGTCGGTGGGCGATGCGTGCCTCACGGTCTCACTGGCCGGATCGATCTTCTTCACCCAGAGCATCGGCGAGTCGCGGACACAGGTGTTGCTCTACCTGCTGCTGACCCTGGCGCCGTTCTCGATCGTCGCGCCGGTGATCGGCCCCGCGCTCGACCGGAGCCGCGCCGGCCGTCGGGCGTTGATGGCCGTCGGCTGCTTCGGGCGCGCGGTGGTGTGCTTCCTCATGATCAGCCAGCTCGAGACGGTGCTGCTGTTCCCCCTTGCGTTCGTCGCCCTCGTGCTCTCGAAGGGGCATGCGGTCGCGAAGTCTTCGCTGGTGCCGTCGGTCGTGCACGACGATGACGAGCTCGTGGAGGCCAACTCCCGGCTGTCGCTCATCGGCGTGATCGCGAGTGTGGTCGGCGGTCTCCCGGCCGCCGGCGCAGTGGCGCTCTTCGATGCCCGGGCGTCGCTGTTCATGGCGTCGATGATGTTCGCCGTCGCGGGTTTTCTCGCCGTCCGGATCCGCGCCGCGGCGCGCCCGGCGAGCCCCGAGACCGTCCAGGAGCGGGCCGAGCTCGCGATTCCGAGTGTGGTCTTCGCCGCGAGCGCGATGGCAGTCATGCGCGGGTGCGTCGGGTTCCTGACCTTCTTGCTCGCCTTCTTGTTGAAGCAGCGCGGCGAGCCGGCGTGGGTCTTCGGCCTCGTGCTCGCGTTCAGTGCCATCGGGGGATTCGTCGGTGTCATCAGCACGCCACGTCTGCGGCGTGCATTGCGCGAGGAATCCATTCTCGCCGCGTCATTGCTCGTCGCCGCCGTGGTCGCGTTGTTGGCCGCCCGGGACGGCGGAACACTGGGTGCGGTAGCCATTGCGTTCACCGTTGCTGCGTGCGCCGCGGCGGGCAAGATCGCGTTCGACAGTCTCGTCCACCGTGACGGACCGGAACACTTGCGCGGCCGGGCCTTCGCACGGTTCGAGACCCGGTTCCAGCTCAGTTGGGTGGCCGGTGCGCTGATACCGGTGACGTTCCTGAACGTGTTGGATCGACGCTGGGGCTTCTTCGTCCTCGCGCTCACGTTGTTCTTCGCGGGACTCTCCTACGTCGCCGGGTTGCGGTCGCGCGGAGAGTGGAGCACGGGGCGCCGGCCTCGCCGTCCGAGAATCCCGCCCGGGTTGACCGAAGGGACCGAGTAGAAACCGTCGGGTGGATCCACTCCTGCGATCGATCACCGAGACCGAACTCGACGCATTCGCGCTGGTGCCGGCGTACTCCTTCGGCGATCGCATGCCGTTGGTCGCCGAGCACGCGCATTGGACCGCGCACGAACTCGAACGCACTATCGCCGCGTTCGATGCCGACGATGTGGTCGCGACCGGACGCAACTACAGCCTCGAACTGACCCTGCCCGGAGGTGCCATCGTGGACGCCGGCGGAGTCAGTTGGATCTCGACGCGCCCCACTCACCGCCGGCGGGGGCTGCTCAGGCAGGTGATGACCCGCCTGCTCGAGGACAGCCGCGATCGAGGCGAGCCGGTCTCGATCCTCACCGCGTCCGAAGGCGGGATCTACGGCCGCTTCGGCTACGGCATCGCCGCCCGCTCCGGGGGGATCGCTGTCGATTCCACGCCGGCTGCGCTACACAACCGGACGGAGACCGGAACCTGTCGCCTGGTCGAGGCCGACGACGCCGCGGTGATCGCGAACCGGTGCTTCGACCGGGTTCGGCGCAGTCGCGTCGGGGCGGTCTCGCGTCCGGACCCGTGGTGGCCGGACGAGTGGGCGCCCTCGGACTGGGTCGATCCCCGGCGCCAGTTCACGGTGGTCTACGAAGCGGCGGGTGTCGTCGAGGGCTTCGCGCTGTACGCCTTCGAGGGTGAGTGGTCCCACGGGATCTCGAACCAGATCGTCGGGGTCCGTGACTTGGTCGCGTCCGGTCCCGCGGCCGAGGTCGCGCTCTGGCAGTACCTGTTGGACCTGGACCTGACCGTGGGAATTCGCGCCGCGAACGTGGCGCTCGATTCGCTGTTGCCGTGGCTGCTCGACGATCAACGTCAGTTCCGGACCGAGTCCGTGCGGGACGCGCTCTGGCTGCGTCCGATCGACAGCGCGCGGTTGCTGACGGCGCGCACCTACGGCGCGGTCGGAGACCTGGTGGTCGAGATCGCGGATCCCTTTCTGCATCTCGACGAGACCGAAGGTCGATTCCGATTGCGAAATGATGGTGACGGCGTGTCGTGCGAACGCACTGACCGCGAGGCGGACCTCGTCATGGATTGTTCGATGCTCGGCGCCCTCGCACTGGGTGGGGTCGCTCCGAGCGTGCTCGCACGCGCCGGTCGCGTGGCGGTCGGGGACGACCGCACGCTCGCACTCGCGGACGCGATGTTCCGCGCCGAACAGCAGCCGTTCCCCTACACCTGGTTCTGACCAGCGGGGGACCCGTGCGGTCCTCCGACGGTCAGTTGGTCCAGCCGGTGGTCGCGCCCTTCACCATGCCGAAGGGACCGGCCGGCCAGCGGTAACAGTCGGTCATGAGTTGGTCGACCTCGTCCACGGTGGCGATGCCCTCGTTCACGACCTTCTGGGCCTCGGCGACCATGGCGAAGTACACGCGATTCGCGACGTAACCCCAGGCCATCGCCGTGTCTTGGACCACGACCGGGTGTTTGCCGCACCGGGTGGCCGCGGTGCACACCGCCTTGATGGTCTCGTCGCTCGTGGTGGCGGTGCGGACGATCTCGGCCATTTTCATCACCGGCGCGGGCGACGCCCAGTGCCATCCGATGACGCGATCGGCCCGATCGGTCGCCGAGCCGATCGCCTGAATCGCAAACCCGGATGAGTTCGAGCACAAGATCGTGGACGGCGGCGCGGCGGCATCGAGGTCACGAAACACGCGGATCTTGAGATCGAGTCGCTCCGGCACGGCTTCGATGACGAGATCGGTCTGGGCCGCGGCGCCGAAGTCCTCGGTGAAGGTGAGCCGCGCGACTGCCGCATCCGCCTCGGCGCGCGTCAGCTTGGCGCGCGCCACACCGGAGTCGAGTCCGTACCGACCGGTGGTCGCGTGTTCGCGTCCCGCCACGAGCGCGCCGGGATCGATGTCGTAGACGACCACCTCGTACCCGGCGGTCGCGCACACCTGCGCGATCCCGCCGCCCATCACGCCCGCGCCCAGTACCCCGATTCGTTCGACGGTCATCGTCGGTCCGCGCTCTCCGGTCTCAGTCGTCCGTGGGAAGCTCGATGCGCGCCAACCACAGGCCGGGAGCTTCGAGTTCGTTCGGGGTCGGGAGCTGCTCGGGCCCGCGCCAGAGCCGGTTCAGTCCGGGCATCCCGGCTCGCTCGACGACCCCCGAGCAGAACGCCTGGCCCCGCTCGTAGTGACTGCGGTCCAACTCGACTCCCAGCATCCCTTCGACGAACCGACCGGCTTCACCGCGCTCCACGCGGTGGCGGCGCAGCGCTTCGTGAATCCGCGGGTAGTCGGAGAGCAGGTGGGCGCCGATGTGTTCGGTGACGAGATCGGCATGACCCTCGAGCACCATCGTGAACTGCTGATTGCGCTCGAGAATGGCGCGCTGGGCCTCGCTGCGCAGGGCGCCGAGCAGTACGTCCGGACGTTGCGCAAGCTGGGCCATTGCGTCCGCATCGGTGGGGTCGACGTCGCCGAACGCGTTGTCGAACGCGCGGGGATCGAGTTCGAACGCTCCCACGTATTCGGCCGCGATGGCCTCCAGGCGGGCACGGACCCACGGCTGGGTCCGTTGTGCGGCGCGTACCGTTTCGGCGATCGCCACCGCGCACCGGACGTCGCGCGTGTCGATCGACCAGTCGGCCGCGAATCGATCGATGTTCGGCGCGACGAAAGTGATGGACGGCGCCTGGTTCGACGGGAGCGGAAGATCGAAGCGGCCGAGCGCGTACTGGGCGAGGTACCCGATCATCGAGCCGGTCTGCGCGCCGAGCAGGAGCGGACCGAGCATCCCCATCAGGTTCTGCATCCCCGCCGCACCCATCGGCACGCCGAGAACGCCCGCCGTGGCGGCCTCCACCGCGTCGTCGTCCGCGTGGTCGAGGTCGGCGGACATCGCGGCCTGCATCGTGGTGGCCAACGTTTCGAGTACCGGTGCCAATCCGTCCAAGTGTTGGTGCACCCAGGTGCGCCGGTTCACGACCTCGACCGGGACTTCGAGGATCTCGGTCAGCCCGGTCTCGGTGACGACGGGTCCGGTCACACTCCGAGCGAGTTCGACGAGTTCGTCGCGGGCGGCATCGTCGATCGCATCCGACGCGCCGTCATCGAGCGCGACCTGTTCCGAGACCTGGCGCGCGATCTCCCAGTTCAGAGGTCCCGGCGACCCCAGGATCCGCATCGTTTCGGCGAGATCGATCTGGGAGAGATCGAACGGGAGACCGAGCGCACCGAAGGGATTGATCGGCTCCGATTCGTCCCCGGTTTGAGGTTCGTCGGCCACGCGGCCAGTCTAGGGACGCCCATGACGCCGTCTCCTGCCGCCCACCCCGCCCCCGACGCTGGCGTTGGATCGCCTGCCACCGCGGTCGCGATCACCGGCGCATCGGGGTTCATCGGTTCACGGTTGGTGTCGGCGCTCGTCGCTGGTGGCGTCAGTCGCATCGTCGGGCTCGATGTTCGCGATCCGTCGCGGAGCGCAGCGAGGTTCGAACATCACTTGGTCGATGTCGCTACTCGCGACATCGAGGCGCTGATCGAAGGGGTTGACTGCGTCGTCCACCTCGCCGGTGTCCTCGACCCGATCGCCGACGACGGCGTCATGGCCCGAGCCAACGTGGAAGGCACCCGCCGCGTGCTGGACGCAGCCGCCGCGGCGGGGGTGCGAACGCTGATTCGCGTCTCGCCGACCACCGTCTACGGCGCCTGGGCGACGAACCCGGTCCCGCTGACCGAGGATGCACCCCTGCGTCCCAACCCGGGGTTCGGGCCGGCAACTCATGCCGCCGAGGTCGAGCGGCTGTTCTACGAATGGCAACTCGACCACCCGGACGTCTCGATCACCATTTTGCGCTCGGCCCCGGTCCTTGGCGCCGGCGCCGAGCACCTGTGGGCGCGCGTCCTGGCGGGGTGGCGACGGCCACGGATCCGCGGTGAGGGTGCACCGGTCCAGGTGGTGCACGTGGACGATCTGGTTCGCGCGCTGGTCTTGACGATGAACGGCGACCATCCCGGCGTGTTCGACGTGGCGGCACCCGGCTGGCTCGGCGGCGAGGCAGTGCGCGGACTCCTTCCCCGCGGTGCGCTGCCGGCACTACCTCTGGACGTGATGCGGCGGCTCCTGACCCGCGGTTGGGGTCTCGGCCTGGCCGACATCCCGCCCGCGATCTTGCCCTATCTCCTCAACCCGTGGATCGTCGCGACCGATCGCATCGAGGCCCTCGGGTGGGAGGCGACCCACACGAACGAGGAGACCCTCCTCGAAACTCACGAGGCCATGAGCCACCCGGTCCTTCCGGCCCCGAAGACGATCGCCGCGGTCGCGGGGACCGCGGCGGTGGGCGCCGCCGGCGGATACGCGCTCCGCAAACTCCGTCGCGCCTGAGCCACCCCCGCGCGACGCAGTCCACCGCCGCGCCGGCCGGTCGGGCGTTTGGTGTCTGAGCCGTCTCGGCGACGCTTGAGGCACCAATCGCGCAGTCGGGTGGAGTCGGTCGGGTATCAGCTCGAGTGACGCATCACCATCGTCAGCAGGCCATCGGATGTCTCCGAGACATCGGCGGGGACGCCGAAGGCCTGGCCAACGGCAGCGGTACGTCGCCGGAGAAGCCGGACCGTGGGATCGCACCGCAACCGAGCGAGATGGCGGACGAACCGCAGGCTGTCGCTCGTCGAGACGCTCGACCGACCGGGACCGGAGGAGCCGACGCGATAGGGGACCTCGGCGATCGAAGTCCAGGACGAACGGGCCAGGACGTCGATCAGCGTCGTGGCTGCGAGCGGCCGGAGGACCACGCCATCGAGGAGGCGCACGTCGAACCCGAAGAAATCACTTCCCGGATCGGTGCTCCCGCGTAGCCCGGGAACGGCCGCCCGCGCAATGTCGCGTGCGATCACGGACGCGCACCGCCGCCACGGGCCGCCGCCGCCCGCGTTGTCGCCGCCGGCCAGATAGCGCGTGCCCAGAACAACGTCGGCCCTGCCTGCGAGCAGAACCCGGGCCATGGGGGCCAGGAGCTCGGGTGGGTGCCGGAGGTCGGCGTCGATGCAGAGTGCGTGCGTGCCGCGGGCTTCGGACAGGCCCGTGTGCCGTGCGCCGCCGCGACCGCCGGTGCGCGCGCTCGGCGGGCGGTGAAGGAGTCGGACCACCGAGCCTTGACACGCGTGCGCCGCGATTGTCTTGGTGGTGGCGTCGTCGGAGTCGTCGATGAAGAGCACCTCGTAGCGAAAGCCGGTGGGACCGAGCGTGCGCCGGATCCGTTCCACGAGTTCGTCGACCGTGTCGGGTTCGTTCCGAGTCGGTACGACGACCGTCAGCTGGACCCGCTCCGCCGCGGCGTTCGAGGTTGCCTCGGTCAGAGAGCGGGTCCAGCCGGCTGGTGTGAGTGTTGAAATCATGAGCGGCTTCCGTGTCGAACGGTTGTGACGCTGCGGTTGTACCGAAACGGAATGACGCGTGGATGTCCGACAGGTGGCCGCAGTCCGTCATCGCGCCCAAGATTGCGGACCGCCGCCCGGCCGCCCCGCCAGCTCGTCGGGTCAGCTCGACGTGCCGGCGAGGTGACGGTCGTTCCACTCCGCCCATTCGGACGTGAAGTAACGCAGCCGTACCTTCTTGTACTCCTTGATGGACCAGAGCAGCGTGTACTCGTCGACGCCGGTCTCACTCGCGATTGCATCGATGGTCGCTTCGCAGTCACGCGCACTGCGCCCGTGCACCATCGTGAACACGGTGTAGGGCCAGTCGTCGTAGGTGGGACGCCGGTAGCAGTGCGACACCGCAGCGAATCCCGCCATCTGCGGACCGACTTGCTCCAGATCGCATTCGGGCACGGCCCACACGCCCATTGCGTTGGCCTTGAACCCGGCGGTGCGGTGGTTCATCACGGCCGCAAAGCGACGCATCAGTTTGCGATCGGTGAACGATCTCAAGATGGTGAGCAGCTGGTCCTCGTCGATCCCGAGCTTCTCGGCTTGGGTGGCGAACGGACGCGGGACGAGCGGCAGGTCGTCCTGACACAGCTGGATGGTGCGCACTTCGAGGTCGCTCAGATCCGGCGCCGGCATGTCGGCCTTGCGTTCCGGCCGCTCGTGCTCGAGCACCTCGGCCTTGGCGTCCGCGGCCGTCTGGCCCGTCATGTCGAGCTTCACGCCGATCTTGTAGAGCTTCAGCGTCGGCAGCTTCCGGGTGACCCGAGCGCCCGACGCGTGGTGGAGCACATCGAGGTGGGCGTCGAAGTCCTCGCCCGGCGGCACCGCGAGCGTGTACCAGAGGTTGTAGTCGTGGTTGCGCTTGTAGTTGTGGCTGACCCCGGGATGATCGTTGATGATCTCGGCTGCGGCGTCGATGTGGTCGGCGTCGACCTTGGCCGCGATGAGCGCCGACGTGTATCCGAGCGCTCGAGTGTCGAAGATCGCGGAAAGCTGGCGCAGGACGCCCTCGTCCTTGACCGCTCGCAACCGGTCGATCACCTGGTCTTCGGTGAGGCCGAGACGCTCGGCGAGAACTGCATACGGTGCCGCGTCGAGCGGAAACGACCACTGGACCGCGTTGAGAAGTTGGGCGTCCGCGTCAGTGATCTCCATCGGACCATTCTCGCGCCCCACCACGGGACGGGTCCTACCGTGTCGGTCCTACCGTGTCCGTCTTACCGTGTCTGGCGGTGCGGACCGGTTCGCCCGGTCACGGAACCGGCCCGGCGGTGGTTTGTGACACCGGCTGGGTTCCCGCGGTGGCCGGCGTCCCCGCGCCCGAGGCGTCGTCCAGCTGCGCCCGAATCGTCATGGTGTGCTTTTCCCGGACGACGGTGAGGCGGACCTGCCGCCCCGCCGCGCGGCGGCGCAGGCCGTAGACGAGGGAGGAGGAATCAGCGGTGCGGGTGTCGTCGACGGCAACGATGCGGTCGCCGACCTGGAGACCGGCCCGGGCCGCGCTCGAGCCGGGCGTGATTTCGACGACGCCGGCGCCACCCGCATGGGTATCCGCGGCGCGGATTCCCAGCGAGCCGTGACTCGCCCGACCCCGAGCGGCGAGCTGAGTGGCCACGTCCGCTGCCATATCGGCGGGGGTGGCGGTTCCGCTCAGGGCGAGCACGCCGACGATGGTGCCGTTGCGATCCACGAGTGCGCCACCGCGCGCCTCGTCCGCGAGCTGGGTGTTGGTGGCGATCATCCCGGCGTGCACGGTGCCCGCCGGGTCGGCGCTCCAGCCGCCGGTCGCGGTGACCACTCCACTCGTGACCCAGGTTCCGCTGCTCGCGCTGCGTCCGATCGCCGCCACCCAGTCCCCGGCGCGAAGGCCGTTCTCGGACCGGAGCGGCGCCGGCGCGAGGGTCAGGGTCGGGACGCGCAGGAGCACGAGGCCGGTGACCGGATCACTGCCGACCACGGTTGCGCGGTGGCGATGCCGGTTCGCGACGCAGATCTCGACACTCGTACCGGGAACGCTCCGAACGGCATCGCCCACGACCGCGGTGGTGGTGAGAACCTCGTGCGGGCCGACCGCGATCCCCGAACCCCGGGTCTCGGTGCCCGCGACCGTCGTGATGACGGCCGCGATTCCGGGCACCACCTGGTCCGCGACTGCGGCGGCGTCGGTACTCCCGGACGCCGCCGGTGTGGGCGTCGGTCGCGGTCGATCCGGCTCGAAGGCGCCGAGGATTCCGAGCGCTGCGACGGCAAAGATTGCGCCGATCGTGCCGGCGGTCACGGTGAGCGCGACATCCCGGCGCCAGCTGCGCGAGACCGGAGCATCCGAGCCCGACGGAACGGGGGTCGAACGGGCAGCCGCGAAGATCTCGGAGGGGTGCAGCCACGTGCGATCGAGCGGGTTCGGCGGGGGCCGGGTGCCCTCGTCGTCGTCATCGAATCCCGGCATTTTTGGGATTCTACCGACGCGTTCCGGTTCAGAATCCGCGGTGCAGGAGAGGGAGCGGGACCGCTCTCCCTACAATGGCGGACGTGGGAATGCCGATCGCACCGGATGCGCCCGACTGGGTCGAACTGAGCGCTGCGCCGTTGCCGACGGCGCAGGCGACAGAGTGGGCATCGGTTCCGAACGCGGGCGCGGTCGTGAGCTTCCTCGGGATCGTTCGCGACCATGCCGAGGGCCGGACCGACGTGACCGGCCTCACCTACGAGGCGTACGAATCCGAGGCGGTCACGGTGATGACCGACATCGTTGCAGCCGCTCGAAAACAGTGGACCGATTTGGCGCGCGTCGCGCTGCTGCACCGCACGGGCGCGCTCGCGCTCTCGGAAGCATCGGTGGTGGTCGTGGTGTCGAGCCCGCATCGAACCGACGCGTTCGAAGCCGCACGCTTCTGTATCGACACGCTGAAAGAATCGGTGCCGATCTGGAAGCGTGAGCATTGGGCAGACGGTGACGATTGGGGCCTGGGCGCCACCGATGTGCGGACGTTGACTCCGAGCGATCGGAGCTGAGATGGAGTTCTTGGGTCTCGCGCTCGCGGTCATCGTCATCGGCGCGGCCATCGTGTTGTTTCGGCATCGTCGGCCGCGTGGTCTGAGTGCGGGTATCGACGACTTCGCCAAGCGGCGCAATGCGTTGGCGCCCGACGCGCCGCCTCGAACACGGGGCCGGCGCACTGGCTAGAGACCTTGCGATCGATCTCGGAACCGCCAACACCCTGGTGTACGCGCGCGGGCAAGGGATCATCCTCAACGAACCGACGGTGATCGCCCTCAACAGTCGGTCGAACGACGTGCTGGCCATGGGCCACGAGGCGTGGCAGATGATCGGCCGCACGCCGGGATACATCGTCGCGGTTCGACCGCTGCGTGGCGGCGCGATCACTGATTACGAGATCACCCAACGGATGATCCGGCTGCTGTTCCAACGCGCCGGCGTCTCCCGGCTTTCGCGAGCTCGCGTGCTCATCTGTGTCCCGTCGGCGATCACCCACGTGGAACAGCGCGCGGTCCTCGAGGCCGCTCGGCTGGCCGGGGCCGCGTCCACGTATCTCCTGGAGCAGCCGATGGCCGCGGCGGTGGGTGCCGGACTGCCGATCCACGAGCCGCTCGGGAACATGGTGGTGGACATCGGTGGCGGCACCACCGAGGTGGCGGTGATCTCGCTGCGCGGCGTCGTCGCGTTGGAGGCGGTGCGCGTCGGTTCGTTCGACATCGACGCGGCGATCCAGGCCTACGTGCGGCGTGAGTACGGGATCGCGATCGGCGAACGGACGGCGGAGGAGATCAAGCTCGCGATCGGCTCGGCCTTCCCGACACCGGACGAGTTCAAGGCCGAAGTACGCGGCCGAGACCTCATGAGCGGTCTCCCCAAGACGGTGGTGCTGACGCCCGAAGAAGTGCGTGAGGCCATCGAGGAGCAGGTCCGCGCCATTTGCGACGCGGTCATCGCCGCGCTCTCGCAGACGCCGCCCGAACTGGCCCACGATCTGATCCTGCACGGGATCCACCTCGTGGGCGGCGGCGGAATGCTGCGTGGCCTCGACCTACGGATCGCGCAGGAGACCAAGCTGCCCGTGCACCTCGTGGACGCGCCGCTCGAGTGCGTGGTCCTGGGCGCGGGTCGGTGCGTGGAGATCTTCGATCAGGTCGAAGACATGCTCATGAGGGGTCCTCGCCACTCTCACTAACGCGGGGCGCCACGAGATCCTCGGCGGCCTGACGGGTTTGCCAATCAGAATCGGTCAGCGCGGCTTGCAGCGCGGCCTCCACCTCCGGGCCGTCGAACGGCGCGAGCGCGAGGACCGCTCGCCGACGGACGGTCGGGCGATCGGAACCAGCCCCCAGAATCGCTTCGAGTCCGGCCGGGTCACCAATGGCGCCGAGTGCCGCCACCGCGGATTCTCGTACGAGCGCGTCGTCATGGCGGGCCGCGATGGTCAACGCGTTGACCACCCGCGCGCGCGCTGCGTCGGTCCATGTGATTTCGCCGGCTGCGAAGCAGGCGGCGTCGGCGACGAGATCGTCGTGATCGGCCAGGAGTTCGACGAGAAGTGACGCCGCGGGGGCGGCGATGTGGGGGGTGAGCTCCGCGGCCCGACGGCGGACCAGAACGTCCGTGCTGGTGGCACCGAGCCGCCAGGCCCGGCGTCGAACCGTCTGACTCCCACATCGGATCAGCGCACCGAGCGCGGCGGCGCGAACTCGCGGGTCCGATCCGGCTTGGAGGGCGCCGAAGAGTTCCGCCTGATGGGCGCGGACGCGTCGGCGATCCAGGCCCATCGCGGCGTACTGCGCGGCGAGCGAGACCGGTACCGGGGCTTCGGTGCCTGGTGGGGCCGGTTCGTTCACGATCCGATCGACGCTACAGGTGGGCGCCGGACCTGCCGATGCCGTCGGCATGGGATTGGCTGAAACGTTGGGATCGCGCCGTCGTCGCATCGTCGGTGGCGTGTTCGTCGCGCTCGCGCTCGCGGGCGCAGGGATCGTCGGGACGGTCACGACGACCCCGGCGGACGGTCCGCCCCTCACGCCACGCCGCGCCGCCGCGGTCGCCCCCATGCCGGAACTGGCCCAGGCCGTCGTCCCCGTCGCCGACGCATCCTTGGCCGCCGCGGCCTGGAGCGCCGAGCACCCGCCACCCCCGCCGCCCCTCCCCGTCCCCGCGCCGCTTCCGGACCCGTCGGCACCTCGCGATCTGGTGGACATCGGACGGATTCAGATCCCGAAGACCGGTGTGGACCAGACGGTCAGGGAAGGCGTGGAACAAGTCGTCATCGATAGCGGTCCGGCCCACTGGCCCGGGACTGCGGCATTCGGCGGATGGGGCAACGTCGTGTTGGCCGGACACCGCAGCACGAAAACCGAACCGTTCCTGCGCAACGGCGAACTCGGCGCGGGCGACAAGATTCTGCTCACCGACGCGACTGGCGTCTACCACTACTCGATCACGAGTGTGGACGTGCTGCCGGCGACCGCATTGTGGATCGTGGACCAGCATCCGGGTCGGATGCTGACGATCTTCACGTGTCACCCGATCGGGAGTGCCGCGGAGCGGCTCGTCGTGCGGGCCGAACTCGTGTCGCGCTCGCGTCCCGGAGCGTGATCGAACCGGTCTGACCGAACTCGGTCTCGGGTTGATCGGTCGTTGTGCCGAACTCTGTACCCGACCACATGGCAGGCTGACGCCCGCTCATGGACCAACCCGTCGAACCATCCCAGGTCGTTCCCCCGCCCGTGTTCTCCTCGGCCGGCGCGCCGCCGACCGAGGCGTCGGCGCCGATGCGAACGCGTCGGGGGCCCACGCCCCTCACCAAAGTGTTCTTGGGCTTGGGGATCCTGCTCGTGGTGGTGGGCATCGTCGGCATGTACGTGACAGTGCCGTACGTGATCTTCTCGCCTGGCGACGCCACCGGGGTCGATCAGTACGTCAAGATCAAGAAGGCGCGCACCTACGAACATCGTGGTGAGGTACTCCTGTTGACGGTGCGCGTGAGCAGCGGCCGGCCGAACGTGTGGCGGTACCTCGAGGCGAATCTCGATGACGACAGCAAAGTGATCGGCGAGAAGAAGTACTTCGGCGACGCGCCCCGCGGCAAAGTGGAGCGGGTGAGCGTGCAGATGATGGACGAGTCCCAACTAGCGGCGAAGTCCGCCGCGCTCACGAAACTCGGTTATCGGATCGTGGTGGAGGGCAAGGGCGCGCGCGTGATCCAGGTGGTTCCTGACTCCCCGGCGGCCAAGAGCGGGTTGAAGCCGAACGATGTGATCGTGGCGATCGACGGTACGCCGATCACGCTGCGGGAGCAGGTTGGCGATCTGGTGCAGGCGCGTCCGGTGGGGACCGAGTTCTCGGTCTCGATCCAGCGGGAGGGCGAAGCGCGCACGGTCGAGGTCACGAGTGCGGCCGCGCCGATCGGCGCACTCCAGGGCAAGCCGTACTTCGGGATTGGTGCCGGCACCGAGAAGCTCCGGGTCGAGTTCCCGATCGACATCTCGATCCAGGCCGGCGACGTGAGTGGACCGTCCGGGGGCCTGGCTTTCACGCTCACGATCATCGACCGGCTCACCCCGGGCGATCTCACCGGTGGGGCCAAGGTCGCGGTGACCGGCGAGATCGACAGCGCCGGCAACGTGGGCGAGGTGGGCGGTGTCCCGCAGAAGGCAGTGGCGGCGCGCGCGGCCGGCGCCGAGCTCATGCTCGTGCCCGTTCCCGAGGTGCCCGACGCCAGGTCCAAGGCGGGGGACATGAAGGTCGTCGGCGTCCGAACCCTCGACGAAGCGCTCGCGGTGCTGCGGCGTAACGGCGGCGCGCCGCTTCCCGCCCGTCGATAGTTCGTCGACCGCGGCGGCGGGGCTGAACATCGCATCCTCGGACATCGCTGCGCGCGGCAATACCATGGGGTGCCAGGATCGCACCGAGGTACCAACGTGTCTGACGTACATCGGCGAGCGGCGGCGAGCGCCCCACGCCTGACGGCCGAAGAGATCGCCACCCGCGGTTTCGCCGCGGCCTTCCGCGGGATTTCCGAACTCGAGGTTCGCAATTTCCTCAAGCGAGTCGGCGAAGAGATCGCGTTGGCGCGGGCACGGGAAGAGGACCTGACCGCTGCGCTCGACGAACTTCGCGAGCAAGTCAAATCTCCGCCGCTCGTGACCGAGGATCGTCTCCTGGACGCGCTGGGGGAGGAAACCGCTCGAGTGTTGCGCTCGGCGCAGGAATCGGCTGAACAGATTCGCTCACGCGCCGCGGACCAGGCCGCCGCCACGATTGCCGATGCCGAAGCAGCGGCGACGGCCGCCCGGGAGGAGGCGGACGCGGATGCGGCAGCGATGCGTGACGCCGCGCAGACCGGCGCGGCCGCGCGCGAGGAGGCGGCGTCGAAGTACGCAGCGGATCTTCGGACGACCGTCGACGGCGAGGTCGCGGCGCTGCGGGCCACGGCCGACGCCGAGATCGAGACCCGGCGCGAGGAATCGATTGCGGCGGCGGCATCCGAGGTCGAAGCCGCGAAGGAAGCCGGACGGGAGCTGGTCAACGAGGCGCGCGCCGTGCGGGAGCGGATCCTCGCCGACCTCGGCCGGCGCCGGCTCCTGCTCCAGGCTCAGGTCGACGAACTGCGCGCCGGCCGCGATCGTTTGCTCGACGCGTACCGCGTGGTCAAGCGCACGCTCGGCGACGCGACCGGAGCGCTGGTGCAGGTGGAAGCGCGTGCGGGCCTCGAACTCGCGGGCCCACCGGCGGCACTCGACGTTGCTCCGGTCGAAGGCGAGCTCGCCGCCCTCGCCGGCGAGCTGACGGGCGAGGCCGGCGCACCATCGGTGGAGGTCGAGGCGCTCTTCGCCCGGCTTCGCGCGCAAAGCGCGGGAGGCCCGCCGACGCCGGACCCCAAACCGGAACCCGAACCCGATCTCAGCTCCGACTCGGACATTCCCGCGCCCACGGCCACCACCGATCCCGACGAACTCGACCCGCCCGCCCCGCCACCAAGCTCCAAGCGGCCCAAGCCGGACAAGGGATCAAGCAAACAGAAGCCGCGCAAAGCCCCCGAGCCGCAGCGAAGCGGAGGCGAGCAGGTCGGGAGCGTCCCGACCAACCGCGCGAGTACCGACCCCGAGCGCACGACCAGTAGTGCCGCGCGGACGACCAGGAGTGATGTGCCGACGACGAACGAGGCCGCGCGAGAAGCGCGGTCGGCAGTTCTCGACCCGCTGCAACGGGAGCTGGGCCGCAAGGTGAAGCGGGCGCTCCAGGACGAGCAGAACGATGTGCTCGACCGCCTCCGGACGGTCAAGGGCCGCCCGAGCGCGGCCGATGTCCTGCCCACGCCGGCCGAGCAGGTGGCCGTGCTCGTGGCGACCCTGCGGGTTCCGGTCGATGCCGCGTTCACCGGGGGCCGTGCGGCCGTCGGCGCGCCGGACGACGCGGCGGGAGTGCCGACGTCGATGATCGACGGGCTCGCGAGCGCGATGGTGGAGCGACTCCACGCGCGGCTGGTGGAAGCCATCGACGAGTCGGGTGATGACGACACCGTGGTGACCCAGCGTCTGGGTTCGCGCTACCGCGAGTTCAAGGGGCAGGAACTCGACGCAGTGGTGGGGGACACCTTGGCCGCGGCCTGGGCGCTCGGTGTCTATGACGGCGTCCCGGATGCCACGATGCTCCGGTGGGTCCCCACGATCGAGGGCAACTGCCCCGATTGTGACGACAACGCCCTCGAGCCGACGCGGCGGTCGCAGATGTTCCCCACGGGTCAGCCGCATCCGCCGGCGCATCCGGGGTGTCGGTGCCTGCTCGTTCCGGTCTGGTGAGCGCGGACCACCCGCTCCCCGGTTGAGCGCAGCGCGCATCTAGGCTCCTCCGAATGCGCGTTCCTCCGATCCGTCGTCCCTCGCCCGGCCGCTTTCGCGTTCGCGCGTGGATGGTCGTCCTGGTGGCCGTGTTGCTCGGTCTGTTCCTCTCGGCGCGGGGCCTAGCCGGGTTCTACACCGACTACCTGTGGTTCGATTCGATCGGGTTTGGGACCACCTGGCGGGGCCTGCTCTGGGCGCGGTTTGCCCCGGCGGCGGTCTTCAGCGTGGTGTTCTTCGTGTTGATGCTCCTGAGTCTCAGCATCGCCGACCGGCTGGCGCCGCGCACGCGGGCGCTCGGTCCAGAAGACGAGATGCTCGCCCGGTATCAGCAGTCAGTCGCGCCATTTGCCGGCCGCATCCGGATCGCCATCGCCATCATCTTCGCGGTGCTGGCGGGAGGCAGTGTCGCCGGCGAGTGGCAGCGGTGGATCCTGTTCACCCACGCGCAGAGCTTCGGCATCAAGGACCCGCAGTTCAACCAGGACATCGGGTTCTACGTCTTCCGGTTGCCGTTCCTCACGTTCCTGTTCGACTGGTTGTTCGCGGGCCTGATCATCGTGTTGATCGTGACGGCGATTGCGCACTACTTGAACGGCGGAATCCGGCTGCAAACTCCGTTCCAGCGGGTGACGCCGCAGGTGAAGGCCCACCTCTCCGTCATTCTCGGACTGATGGCCCTCGTCAAGACCGCGCAGTACTTCCTCGCCCGGTACGAGCTGAACTTCTCCAGCCGAGGCGTTGTGCAGGGCGCGAGCAAGACCGACATCGCAGCGCAGCTGCCGGCCTTGAACTTGCTGATGGTCATCTCGATCGTGGCCGCCGGCCTGTTCGTGTGGAACATCTGGCGGCGGGGTTGGGTACTCCCCGTGATCGCGGTAGGACTCTGGGGTTTCGTCGCGCTGGTGGTTGGCACGATCGTTCCGGCGGCCTACCAACAGTTCTTCGTGCAGCCGAACGAATTGGCGAAGGAGAAGCCCTACATCAAGCGCAACATCGAGGCCACCCGCGCGGCGTTCGGCCTCTCCAATATCAAGGCGACGCAGTTCAATGCCCGGGACAACCTGACCCGCGAAGACCTGGACACGAACAACCGAACGGTTTCGAACGCTCGGTTGTGGGAGTCGGCAGTGATCGCGTCGAACTTCCAGCAGTTCCAGAGTCTCCAGACGTACTACAAGTTCAACGGCGCGGACACCGATCGGTATGTCGTCGACAACGAGCTGCGCCAAGTGTTGATCGCCGCCCGTGAACTGAACCCGGACGATTTGCCGTCGCAGAGCTGGGTCAACCGACACGTCGTCTACACCCATGGGTTCGGCGCAGTGGTGTCGCCGGCCAACTCGGTCAACGCACAGTCCGGTCAGCCGGACTACCTGCTCCAGGACATCCCGGGGCGAGGCAAGATCCCGCTGACCCAACCGCGGGTGTACTTCGGGGAGAAGCTCAAGGACTACTCCCTCGTCGATGCCAAGCAAGCCGAGTTCGATTACCCCAAGGAGGGGAACGACGCGACGACCCGTTACGAGGGCTCGGCGGGCGTCGGTCTCTCGTCCTGGCTCCGGCGGGCGGCGTTCGCGCTGCGATTCGGCGACCAGAACTTGCTGATCTCGAGCCAGATCGAGGACAAGACCCGGATCATTTTTCGCAAGGACATCACCGAGCGGGTCGAGGCGTCTGCTCCGTTCCTGACCTTCGACGGTGACCCGTACCCCGTCATCGCCGGGGGACGACTCGTCTGGGTGCTCGACGGCTTCACGACCAGCGATCACTACCCGTACTCGCAGAGCCTCGTGCCCGACATCGGGACCGGCAGTTTCAACTACATCCGCAACTCGGTGAAGGCGACCGTCGACGCGTACGACGGCACCATCACCTACTACGTCGTGGACACCAAGGATCCGGTCATCAAGGCCTACCGGTCGGCGTTCCCCGAGATCTTCACCGATTTTGCCGAGATGCCCCAAGCGGTCAAGGATCACTTGCGCTATCCGCAGGACTTGTTCCGCTACCAGACCGATGTGTACCGCAAGTACCACGTGGAGAATCCCACCGCGTTCTTCTCTGGTGCCGGGTTCTGGGAGGTGTCGGCGGACCCCATCACCGCAGGCAGCGCCTCGCCGCTCGGAACTGCAATTGCGAATGGACCGCAGAACGCGTCGTCGTCGGGGAAGCGAGTCGATCCGTTGTACGTGTTGAGTCGGTTGCCGGGCCAGGACACCGAGGAGTTCCTCCTGCTGCGCCCGTTCGTGCCCCTGTCGAAGGGCGATTCGCAGAACCGGCTGGCCGCGTTCATGGTGGCGCGGGCCGATCCCAACGCTGCGCAGCAGCTCGAATCGCTGGAGATGCCGGACGGTCTCACGGTGCCCGGCCCGGTCCAGGTCAACCGCACGATCAACACCACCCAGGCGATCAGCGAGAAGTTCACGCTCCTCGGCCGCGGTGGATCCGAGGTCGGGGCGGGGAGCATTCAGATCATCCCGGTGAAGGATTCGCTGCTCTATGTGCAGCCGATCTATGTGATCTCGGAGAACGGGCAACAGCCGACGTTCGGGTTCGTGATCGTCTCGTACGGCGGCGAAGCGAAGTTCGGTGCCACCCTCGAAGAGGCGCTCGGGCAGTTCCCCCAGTTCCGACAGTCCGGCGGGGATTCACCGCCGACGCCACCGGGCGGGACGCCGACGCCACCCGGCGGGTCCTCGACGCCCGGATCCGGGACCATCGACGATCTTCTCCAACAGGCGAACGCGGCGTTCGCCGAGGCCCAGCAGGCGTTGACGGCGCAGGACCTGGCCACGTACCAGGCGAAGATCAACCAGGTCGGCGAGATCCTCGTCCAGCTGGCATCGGCGCGAGCGGCCGAGCAGCGATCGACCCCGACCACTCGACCGACGGTGGCGTCGACCTCGTCCACCACGACCACCACGCGGTCGGCCAACGTGCGCGGGGCACAGGCGCTTTCGCGCCGGCGGTGACGAGGGCCTGAGCCGAGCACCCGCTCACACCAGTCGGTTTCGGTCGGGAACCAGCCTGGTCAGCCGAAAATCATGGTTTCCCGGCGTCGACGGCGGGGCAGATGGATTGTTACTATCTGCGTAGTGGAAATCCCCGACCACCCCCCGGTCGGATCCCCCGAGGACGGAGCGCCCCATGGCGGTCAAAGGCATTGATCTCGGGAAGTACCAGCTCGGCTGGCACGACTCGACGGACGATTACGTCTACACCCCGCACAAGGGCCTGAACGAGAAGACGGTCCAGGAGATCTCGGACCGTAAGTCCGAGCCGGACTGGATGCTGAAGTTCCGGCTCAACGCGCTCCAACGGTTCGAGCGCAAGCCGATGCTGGACTGGTTCGCGAAGAACATGCCCGACATCGATTTCGACGACATCTACTACTACCTCAAGCCCAACGAGGGCCCCCAGGTCAACGACTGGGACATGCTCCCTGAGAGCATGAAGAACACCTACGAGAAGCTCGGGATCCCCGAAGCCGAGCGCAAGTTCCTCGCCGGCGTTACGGCGCAATTCGAATCAGAAGTCGTATACCACAAGAACCGCGAGGACCTCGAGAGTCTCGGTGTGCTGTTCACGAGCATGGACCAGGCGCTCAAGGACTACCCGGACATCGTCAAGAAGTACTTCGGAACCGTCATCCCGCCGGGCGACAACAAGTTCGCCGCGTTGAACTCGGCCGTGTGGTCGGGGGGATCGTTCATCTACGTGCCGCCGGGCGTGCATGTGGACATGCCGCTGCAGGCGTACTTCCGGATCAATGCGGAGAACGCCGGTCAGTTCGAGCGCACGTTGATCATCGCGGACGAAGGCGCGTCGGTGCATTACGTCGAGGGTTGCTCGGCGCCGGTGTACTCCACCGACTCGTTGCACTCCGCCGTCGTGGAACTCATCGCCAAGCCCGGCGCGCGCATTCGCTACACGACGATTCAGAACTGGTCGCCGAACGTCTACAACCTGGTGACCAAGCGCGCGATCGCCGAGACCGAGGCCACGGTCGAGTGGATCGACGGGAACCTCGGCTCGAAGCTCACGATGAAGTACCCGGCCGTGGTCATGACCGGACCCAAAGCTCACGGTGAGGTGCTCTCGGTGGCCTACGCAGGCCCGGGCCAGCATCAGGACGCGGGAGCGAAGATGACCCACGCCGCGCCCGAGACCACGTCGATCATCGACAGCAAGTCGATCTCGAAGGACGGCGGTCGCACCACCTACCGCGGTCTGGTGAAGGTGGAAGAAGGTGCGCACCACGTGAAGAGCCACGTGCGTTGTGATGCGTTGATCCTCGACGATCATTCCCGCTCGGACACGTACCCGTACATGGAGATCGACGAGCAGGACGCGCGCATCGGTCACGAGGCGACCGTCTCGAAGGTCGGTGACGACCAGCTCTTCTACCTGATGAGCCGGGGGCTCACCGAGCAGCAGGCGACGGCCATGATCGTGAACGGCTTCATCGAGCCGATCACCAAGACGTTGCCGATGGAGTACGCCGTCGAACTCTCCCGCCTGATCGAGCTGAATATGGAGGGTGCTGTCGGGTGAACCTCATCGTCGCTTCGCTCGATGAGCTTCACCCGGAACGGCCGACTCGATCCCTATGACGAAGACTGCCTTCGACGTCGATGCTGCGCGCGCCCTGGGAGGGCCGGAGTGGCTCAGCGCGCGCCGAATGGTTGCGGCGGAACAGCTGGCGGACCTCGTCTGGCCGACCGACTCCGAGGAAGTGTGGCGCTACTCGCGGGTCAACCAGTTCGACCCGGCGCGATTCCGGCCGATGACGGCCGAGGAACTCGGCGCGCCCGACGCGGAGTCGGCGCCGGGTGGTGGACCGATGGCTGCGGAACTCGGCGAACGAGCTGCGCTCATCGTCCTCCGAGATGGGCGGGTCGTCCACCACGAACTCGATGCCGAACTCGTCGAGCAGGGGGTGACGGTCTGTGGCCTCGCCACGTGTGAGGCCGATGCCGTGGAACCGTTCCTCGGGACTGTCTCGAGTGCGTCGCCGGATGCGTTCACGGTGCTGCACGACGCGTTCCTCGCCGGTGGCGCCTTCGTGCGCGTCCCGCGCGGGGTTGTCGTCGAGCGTCCGATCGTCGTGCTGCACTGGGCAGAGGGTGAAGGGTTGGCGTCGTTCCCGCACACCCTTGTGGTCGCGGAGGATGGCAGCGAGGTGACGGTGCTCGAACGGCACGCGTCCGCGCCGAAGGTGACCCACTTCGTCGACAGTGTCGTGGAACTCGCCGTCGGGGCCAACGCCCACGTCCGGCACGTGAGTGTGCAGGAGTACGGGGACCGCACCTGGTCCATCGCGCTCCAACGCGCGCACCTCGGCGCCGACGCGCGTCTGTCCTCGTCCGCGGTCGCGCTGGGTGGTGACTACGCGCGTCTACGCACCGAGTCCCGGCTCGACGGTCCCGGCGCCGAGAGCGATCTTCTGGCCGTGTACTACGGCGACGGAAACCAGATGCACGACTTCCGCACGTTCCAGGATCACGTCGCGCCGCGGACGCGCAGCGATCTCCTGTTCAAGGGGGCGGTCGAAGACACGGCCCGCTCGGTCTATAGCGGTCTCATCCGTATCCGGCCCGATGCGCAGAAGGTGGAAGCAACGCAGTCGAACCGGAACCTCGTGCTCACCGAGGGTGCCGGCGCGGAGTCGATCCCGAACCTCGAGATCGAGGCCGACGACGTGCGGTGTTCTCACGCCTCGACGGTCGGGCCGATCGACGACGATCAGCGTTACTACTTGGAGTCTCGCGGGGTGCGCCCGGAGGATGCGGAGCGGCTCATCGTGCTGGGCTTCTTCGAGGATGTGTTCTCCCGATTGCCGGTACCGGCCTTGGCGACGCCGCTGCGGCGCGCGGTCCACGAGAAGGTCGGTCATCTCCACGGCGAGGCGTCGTGACGACGGTTCGGATCTGCTCGACGGGCGATGTGGAGGAAGGTTCGGCCCGGCGGTTCGATGTCGAGGGCGTTCGGATCTGTGTGGTGCGCCTCCCCGACGCGGCCGACGGTCGCCGCGGTTGGTACGCCGTCGGTGACGAGTGCTCACACGCCGACTTTTCACTCGCCGAGGGCGACGTCTGGGCCGATGAGTGCGAGATCGAGTGCCCGAAACACGGCTCCACGTTTTCATTGACCACGGGCGAGCCGCAGGCCTTGCCGGCCACCCGACCGGTTCCCACGTACGAACTAAGCCTGGAAGGTGACGACGTGATGGTGAGCGTGTCGTGAGCACCCTGAAGATCACCGATCTCCATGCGTCGATCGGCACGGTCGAGATCCTGCGGGGCGTGGACCTTGAGGTCGGCGCCGGCGAAGTCCACGCGCTCATGGGTCCGAACGGCTCGGGCAAGAGCACCCTGTCGCACGTGCTGATGGGCCGGGACGATTACACCGTCACCGCGGGCTCGGTGACGATCGACGGTGAAGAGCTCCTCGGACTCCCCACGTGGGAACGGGCGCGCCGCGGGCTGTTTCTCACCCACCAGTACCCGGTGGAGATCGCCGGGGTTCGCGTGGTCGATCTGGTGACCGCAGCCACCGAAGGCGGCACCGCGGTCACCGAACGGATCGCCGCCGAAGCGTCACGGCTCGGAGTACGGGACGAGTTCCTCACTCGTGGCGTCAACGTGGAGTTCTCTGGTGGTGAACAAAAACGGGCCGAAACCCTCCAGCTCGCGGTGCTCGAGCCGCGGTTCGCGGTCCTCGACGAGATCGATTCCGGACTCGACGTCGACGCGCTCCGCGACGTGTCGCGCCGGATCGAGGCGATGACCGAGGAGACCGGGCTCGGTGTGCTTGCGATCACGCACTACGCGCGACTGCTCACCGAGTTGCGACCCGACCGCGTGCACGTCTTCATGGGCGGGCGAGTGGTCACCTCGGGTGGCCCGGAGCTCGCGGACGAACTCGAGTCCGGTGGTTACGACGGGCTGGCGGCTCGTCTCGGTATCGAAGTGCCGAGTCCGGTGGCGGTGGCCGAACGGGCGCCCGATCCGTTCGCCACGCCCGGGTTCTGAGCCATCGCGGCGCAGGTCACTGCCGGCCGATGGGTGAACTCGAGAGAATCTGCGCGGGCGCGCCGCCGAAGACGTACACCGGATCACCGACGCGCACGAGCGTGGGGAAGTATTCGGCGATGTGCATCGGGATGCGGGCGCAACCGTGTGACGCCGGAGTCGTCGGCACGCTCGAGTATCCGTGGATTGCGATCCCACCGTTGAAGTAGTACGGCTGATACAGCTGGCCGAGCGGCGACTTGTCCCAACCGGAGACGAACCGGGTGTAGGTGAATCGCCCGGACGGTGTGGTGGCGACCTCGCAGATGCGCTGGGTGGGGTTCAGGCGCGGAGTGCTGAAGCAGTAGTTCTCGCCCGACCCGGTCGACGTGGTGGTGATGAGGCGCACCTGGTGTCCCTCGTACAGGGTGATGACCTGCTTGGTGACGTCCACCTCGGTGCGGTTGGGTTCACCGGTTGGCTGGAGCGGCGGGGGAAACTGGAAGGCGGCGAGGGTGAGTGCTTCGGCCACGCCGATCCGGCCCGTGCGCGCGGCGCCGTTGAGTTTCTGGAGCGCCTGGACTGCGTAGGTGGTTTCGGGGCCGTAGTCCCCGTCGACGGCGCCGGGGTCGAAGCGCAGGTCGGCGAGCCGCTGCTGGTACGCGCGCACCACGTCGCGGTTCGAGCCTGGTCCCAACGTGGCGCGGAAGGCGGGCAGCGTTGCCGCCGCGGGCTGGACGAGTGGCGGGAGGGTCGTGGTCGTCGTCGTGGGTTGGGTCGATGTGGTCGATGACGACGTTGACGAGGTCGGGACAGGACGGGATGTGGGGGCCGGGCCCGCCGCGGAAGAGCCCGAGTCGTTGAGGGCTACCGAAACACCGGCGACACCGACGAAGGTGACGGCGACGACGAGCGCGACCACGAACCAGCGGTGGTGGGATCGCCGCTTCGCCGCTCGGCGTTGCTGGCGCGTCGGTTCCGGCATCATGGTGTCCATCGATGCAGTCCGGGTTGATCGGGTGATCGGAAGAGCCGGTCAGGCGGTGGGCTGACGCTCTTCGTCGAGCAGTTTGGCGATGGCCCGGTCCGACGAGTTCACGACGGCGAGACGGAGGTCGAGCAAGAAGTCCACGACCTCGGCTCCGGCCACAAGGTCGCGTGCGCCGAACCGTTCGAGCGCCTGGTCGATGGTCATCACCAGGTCGGGCGTCACTTGCTCGGTCATGCCGCTCCCTTCGAGTGGAACTCCCAGCGTACCCGCCCGGGACTCCCCACAATCGTCAAGTTCGCCGACTCCGGTCACATTCGATGATCTTTTGGCTCGTACGGCCCAGCCGGCTCAGTGCACATGCCCGAGATACCGGTCCGGACGCGCGCGTGAAGATTGATCAGGGCGTCGCCGCGATCTCGTCGAGTCCCTGCACGAGCGTGTTCCACGCCAACGTCGCGCACTTGATCCGTACGGGGAACTTCACGACTCCCTGGAGCGCTTCGAGGTCGCCGAGACGAACCCCTGCGAGATCGTCGGCGGTCGCGCCGACCTCTTCTCCGCCGATCTTGGACTCGTGAATACTCATCAAGGCCTTGAACGCGCGGGTGATGGTGCGGGCTTCGGTGACGGGCTTGCCCCGGACGGCCGCGCTCATCATCGATGTCGAGGCCTGGCTGATCGAGCACCCTTGCCCGGCGATCTTGAGGTCCGAGACGACGCCGTTCTCGACGTCGAGGTACAGCACGACCTCGTCACCGCACAGGGGATTGAATCCCTCCACCCGGTGCGCGGGTGGCACGTCGAGCTCGCCGCGATTGCGGGGCGCGCGGTAGTGGTCGAGGATGATCTCGCGGTAGAGGTCTTCGAGTCCGGCCATTGCTTCCCGATCCTAGGTGGGGTCGAGCGAGAAGAACTTCTCGACGTGGGTCAGGGCCACGATCAGTGCGTCGACGTCGTCGGTGTCGTTGTAGAGGTACAGCGATGCCCGGCTGGTGGCCGGAATCTTGAGGACTCGCATCAGCGGCTTCGCACAGTGGTGACCGGCGCGGACGCACACCGCTTCCTCGTCGAGCACTTGGGACACGTCGTGCGCGTGGATGGTGGGGAACAGGAACGAGATCACGCCCCCGCGCATCTCGGTGGTGGACGGTCCGTAGATCGTGAGCCGGTCGCCGAACTCGGCGCGCAGCGCGTCGAGGGCGTAGCGAGTGAGGGTCACTTCGTGGTCGTGGATGGCGTCCATGCCCAGATCGTTCAGGTAGTCGATCGCCGCGTGCCACCCGATCGCCTCGGTGATCGCAGGGGTGCCGGCTTCGAACTTCCAAGGCAGGTCGTTGGTGGTGAATCCATCCTTGCGGACGTCCCGGATCATCTCGCCGCCGCCGAGAAACGGGGGCATCGCTTCCAGCAAGTCACGCCGGGCCCAGAGCGCGCCGATACCCGACGGGCCGAGCATCTTGTGCGCGGTGAGGACCACGAAGTCCGCGTCCCACGCCTGAACGTCGACGGTGGTGTGCGGTGCCGCCTGTGATGCATCGACGAGGATGTGGGCGCCGGCGCGGCGCGCCGCGCGCACCAGGACTGGAATGTCGGTGATCGTCCCGAGGACGTTCGACATCGCGGTGACGGCAAGGAGCTTCGCGTCGCGCAGCAGCTCCTCCAGGTTCGTGAGATCGAGGCGGTACTCGGCGTCGATCGGGATCCAGCGGAGCTCGATCCCGCGCTCGGAGGCCAGCATGTGCCACGGCACCACGTTGGCGTGGTGTTCCATCTCGCTGAGCACCACGACGTCGCCGCGTTCGAGGTTGGCGCGGCCCCATGAGTACGCGACGAGGTTGATGGCCTCGGTGGCGTTGCGGGTGAACACGAGCTCGGCCGACTCGCGAGCGCCGATGAACTCGGCCACTGCGGCGCGTGCCGCCTCGAACCGGGCGGTCGCGGCTTCGGCGATGGCGTAAACGCCGCGATGGACGTTGGCGTAGGAAGTCTCCATGAACTCGTCCATGGCGCGCATGACGGAACGGGGCTTCTGCGCGCTCGACGCGCTGTCGAGGTACACCAACCGGTGGCCATTGTGTTCCTGGCCGAGGAGCGGAAAGTCGGCGCGGATGCGCGGGACGTCGAGACCCACGATCAGACCTCGATCGCTTCCCGGAAGCTGTCGAAACCGCCCTGCTCGAGTTGGCGCGCCAGTTCCACTCCGCCGGACTGCACGATGCGGCCGTGGAGCAGGATGTGCACAACATCGGGCGTCAGGTGTTCGAGGATCCGCTGGTAATGGGTGATCAGGAGGATCCCCATCTCCGGCCGCGCGGCGCGCACGATGTTCACGCCCTCACCGACGGCGCGTAGCGCGTCGATGTCGAGCCCGGAATCGGTCTCGTCGAGGACCGCGAACTCGGGTTCCATCATCGCCATCTGGAGGATCTCGTTGCGCTTGCGCTCACCGCCGGAGAACCCCTCGTTGAGGTAACGCTGGGTGAAGCGATCGTCCATGCCGAGGCGCTGGGTCCAGTCCATGAGCGCCATGCGCACTTCAAGCACCGACAGGTCAGAGATTCCCTTGCGAACGGCCATCGCCTGGCGCAGGAAGTTGAGCACACTCACGCCCGAGATCGCCTCGGGATGCTGAAACCCGAGGAACAGGCCGCGGGCGGCCCGCTCGTCGGTCGGGAGGCCCGTGATGTCCTCACCCAGGAAACGAATATGACCGCGGGTGACGGTGTAGGCAGGGTTCGCTAGCAGAGTGTTCGCGAGCGTGGACTTTCCGGAGCCGTTCGGACCCATGAGGGCATGAATCTCGCCGGCGCGAGCCTGAAGGGTCAGGCCTCGCAGGATGGGATTGCCGTCGGCCTCGACGTACAGATCCTCGATGTCGAGCGCGACGGGTGAAGAAGCGCTGGGTGGAGGCGTGGGGGTGTCGGTCACGGCATCCATGGTAATACCACTATCACGGTAGTGGAAACTCGGAGAGCGAGATTCTGGCGGGTTTTAGCCCCTCTGGGGGTGGCTCGAAAGGCTGGAGCCGTCCGTCCAGGCGTCCGGATTGGTGATGGGAAGCGCGGGTTCGCGGGAGAGGTCCGCGGTACACGGCCGGACCCGCTGGGGCCCCCGCGCACAGAGATAGTGCCGTTCGGTGCCCGCCGCCCGGACGAGTTCGAGATCCACCGGGTCGCACCCGGTGCCCGTGGTCGCGCTCGGCATCAGCCGCTCACCCACTCCACGAGCGTCGATGCCGGGTGCGAGCCGGGGGTCATAGAGCAGGCCGGCAATTCGCGCATCGAGGGCGCTCGGCGACCAGCGCACCGAACGGGAGCCGTCGGAGGAGCCGTCCATCACCGTGGACTCGCATTCCGAATGCTGGAGGCCGATGACGTGGCCGATCTCATGAGCGATCGTGCGATTGCGGCTGACCTGAAGATCGTCGTCGGCGATGACCACGATGCCACCGACGATCACGCCGGACCGTCTGGGGTCGATGCGGAGGCGGGTGAGGCCGACGGCGGTCGGGTCCACCTGGTCCACCTCGAGGACACGCGCGAAGTCGGCGCGGTGAACGAAGTGAACGTCGACGTCACCGGGTTGGGTGGACACCTCGATGCCGAGGCCGGTGCTGATCGACCAGCGTTGCGATGCCTCGGCCAAGCGGACGAGATCCTCGGGACTGGGATCGCCGATCACACGCAGGCGCGGCCCCTTGACCCAGCGCTGCAGTACCGGTCGCCGCTTGGCCAGTTCGCTGGTGGGGCGAAGCGCGAGCGCGAGAAAGGCGTCGCGTTCGTACGGGGTGACTGCGATCGGTGCTGCGACCGCTGCGTTGCGGTCCAGCCGCCGACCGAGGACCTCGGTGGCCTTGGCTGCGACCGCGCGGTTCGCAGCCGGCGCGTCGGTGGTGCGGCTCCGATCGGCCGCGGTGCCGGTGCTCGTGCACGCGGACCCGGCCGCCACCAAGGCGGCTCCGACTCCGAGGACGCGTCGCGTGAGACGACTCACCGCTGGACGCCTCTCATTCCGCCCAAGGGTACTGGTCTTCTCGAACCGCCGAAACCGCCGACGATGGGTTCGGCGGTGCCGCGAGAACGTGACGGGCGCCCGCAACCCAGAGCGGTCAATCCGGAGCAGTCAACTCGGGCCGGTGCGCCGGGCGAGGGAAAGGGCGAAGTCGTTGCCGGGGTCGGTCCACCAGTGCTCGAGTTCGAATCCGGCGGCGAGGAGTTCGGCGGCGACCCGCTCACGCCGGAACTTCGAACTGATCTCGGTGCGCAGCTGCTCACCGGCGGCGAAGTGCACGTCGAGATCCAGTTCTGCGACCCGTACCGTCAAGTCACGGCGCGCTTGGAGGCGCATTTCGATCCACTCGTCGACGTCGTTCCAAAGGGCGACGTGGTCGAACTCGTCGGCCTCGAAAGTTGCTCCGAGTTCGCGGTTCAGCACGGCGAGCACGTTCTTGTTGAACTCGGCAGTCACGCCGGCCGCGTCGTCGTACGCACGCACGAGCCGACCGGCATCTTTCACCAGGTCCGTCCCGAGGAGGAGCGTCTCGCCCGGTCGGAGGGTGGTGGCGAGTGAGCGGAGGAAAACCGCACGCGATTGCGGATCAAAATTGCCGATGGTCCCGCCGAGGAACGCGACGATCCGCTCACCGGCGGTGGGGATGTGCGCCAGATGGCGTTCGAAATCCCCCACCACCGCGTGCACCGCGACCCCCGGATACTCGGTGGCGACCTGTCGTGCGGCCTCGCGCAGGGTTGCCTCCGAGACGTCGAAGGGCGCGAAGGTTCGGAGCGAGTCGGCGCGATGGAACGCGTCGAGAATGATGCGCGTCTTCTCCGACGTTCCCGAGCCCAGTTCCACCACGGTGTCGGCACCGCTGGCCGACGCGATCTCGCCGGCGCGGGCCACGAGGATCGAGCGTTCGGTTCGAGTGGGGTAGTACTCGGGGAGTCGGGTGATGGCGTCGAAGAGTTCCGAACCGCGATCGTCGTAGAACCACTTCGGTGGCAGGTCCTTCGGCGTTGCGGTCAGACCCGCCCGGGCGTCGGCGCGGAGCGCGCGGCGCTGGTCGTCGGGACCGAGGAAGGTGTCGACACGGAGCGTCTGGGTTGTCATCGGAATCCCTCCAAGGGAACAAGCGTCACGTTCGTATCGGTCGCCGCAACCAGCTGGGCATCCGGCACTCGGTTCCAGCCCGGATCGGCATCGAGCGGTTCGGACGCAACGTCGGTGCCGGCGTCGGTCTCCCGCACGTACAGCGTGTGATTCCACGTGGTCGCGGCGATCTGGTGCGCGGTGACGGCGAGCAGGTTGACGTATGCGTCGGGTGCGGGCGCCGCGATCAGATGCACCGCAGCGAGTGCTGCGGGAAGTTCGGTGCCGTCGTCGATCGCTTGCCGCAGCAGCGCGAACAACACCTCCGAGTCGGTATCGCCGTCGATCGCGATCTGCGGTCTCACGAGCGCTCGCAGGCGATGTTCGGAGCCGTCGCGAAACGCGAAACCGTTCAGCGAGAATGCGATCGGTCCGATGCGGGTCTCGGCAACGAACGGCGCGTTGTTCACCTCCCGCAAGGTGGTGCTCGGTGATGCTTTCCGCACCGCGGCGAGGACGGCGGTGGCGGTGGCATCGCAATGAGCGAAGGTGGTGTCCTCCCACGCCGTGACGGTGGTGCGGTACCGGTGCGGCGCCGGGTCCGATCCGCTCCACCACGCGATGCCCCAGCCATCGGGGTTGTCCTTGGCGACGACCATCTCTCGCGGCGCGCGTCCTTGCGACACCAGCCCGTGGGGTGCGTCGATCAGGTCACCAAGGCGAACGGGCGCGCCGAGGTGGGCGAGGTGGCGGCACATCCGGTGTCACGCGTCCCGCGCGCAACGCACGCCGCTGAAGATCTGCCGGCGGATCGGGTAGTCCCAGTTCCGGAACGTGGTGCTCACCGCGAGGGGGTCGGTGGCCCACGAGCCGCCGCGCAGCACCTTGTACTCGGGTCCGAAGAACACCTCGGAGTACTCGCGGTAGGGGAAGCTGCGAAAGCCGGGGTACGGGCCGAAATCGGACGCGGTCCACTCCCAGACGCCTCCGAGCATGTCGAGGGCGCCGACGGGTGATGCACCATCCGGGTACGCACCGACATCGTCGGGCCCCCAGCGTGCGGTGCTGCCCCAGAGCGCTGCCGACGGTGGGTCTCCGGTCGAACCGCCCCACGGCCGGGCGTGTTTCGCCCCGATGCCATCAGCAGGATCCCAGCTCGCGGCTTTCTCCCATTCGGCTTCGCTCGGGAGTCGCTTGCCTGACGCGCGCGCGTAGGCGTCGGCCTCGTACCAGCAGATGTGTTGGACCGGCTCGTGGGGCGGGAGCGGTTCGACCCGACCGAATCGGCGCCGGGTCCAGCCACTCGCCGTACGACTCCAGAACTGCGGTGCGACGAGCGCAGCTTCTTGGCGCCACTTCCACCCGACCGGGTGCCAGTGGCGGGGATCGTCGTAGCCGCCCGCATCGACGAACTCCGCGTATTCGGCGTTGGTGGCGGGCGTGGTGTCGATGAAGAAAGCCGGGAGGTCCACCGAGTGCGCGGGCCGCTCGTTGTCGTAGGCCCAGAGATCGGTATCGGTGCCCATGACGAAGGGTCCGGCGGGCACGAGCGTCTCGCCGTGCATTCCCGGGACGAGCGTGGTGGCGCCGGGTCCGTCACCGGCGGCAACGGGACCACCTTCACTCATGAGCTGGAGCGTCCCGAGCATGGTCTCGATGTGTTGATGCTCGTGGCGGACCACCATGCCATAGACGAGATCGTCGGCGATCAGCTCGGTCACGAGCGGGTCCACGCGCCGGTCGGCGGTGCCGGTACCGACGGCCGCGAGGACCCGGTCCCGGACCGCAGCCGCAAACGAGTGCGCGTCAGCGACGCCGAGCAGATCCAGGTCCGGACGCTCGGCGCGCGGATGCTTGAACGCGTCGTAGATATCGTCGAAGCGCGGATCGGTCGGAGCGCCCGCGCCCAGGGCCCGGATCAACCAGAGTTCCTCGTAGTGCGCGATGTGCGCCAGATCCCAGACCAGCGGCGACATCAGCGGCGAGTGTTGGGCGCGCAGATCCGATTCGGGTATCGGACCGATGACTGCGTGGGTTCGAGCGCGCGCGTCCGCGAGTGCCGTCGCCGTCGATGCTCTCATCGCGAGGTGGACGTGGGGATCGGCTCGGGCTCGGGCGCGAGCGCCCCGGTACGAGCGAAGGCGTCGAGGCGGTCATCGGCGAGCGATCGGCCCCGAAACGGGTAGCGGTGCGCAAAGTCGTACGCGGTGGCGACGAGATCGGGGTCGTACCCCGCCGGAGCGAGCTCGGGAAGCACCGCTTCCATGAGCCGGCTCGCGGTGGCGCCGAGCGCCGGGTCGTGGACTCCCCACCAGGCTGCGGTCAGTCCCAGGGAGGCGCTGCCGCGCACGACCGGTCCGAGGGCGGCGCCGAGCGCAGGGTTCGAGAGGGCCGTCACCGTGATGGCCGCCGCGACCTGCCACCACGGATGCGGGAGCGCGTCGAGCATCCGCAGTTCGAGCCATCCACGGGGTCGTACGGGTGGGAACAGGGTGGTGAGGTGGTACGAGACGTCCTCGGCCGTCGGCGCGCCGGCCGGATGGTGATGATCGATCCAGTCCCGCAGCGTGAGCGACCCGGTGGGGACCACACAGTCGTCGCCGGTTCGGATCAGCATCACCGGCGCCTCGAGGGCGTAGCGGGTCCAATCGCTGCGGGCGTCCACCGTCGTGGCTACCGCTCGGGTCCGGGCCGGATCCAGCGCCGCCCAGATGGCGAGGCGGGTGGATTGCCAACCACTCGGCCGTCCGGCGACCATCGGCGAGTGGGCGAAGATCGCGCCGAGCAGCGGCACGAGATCGTGGGCGAGGGCCCACTGGGCATCGATGTCCTCACCGAACGCCACGTTCACCTGCATCGACGCGGTCGAGCACATCATGGATGCACCGGCGCAGCCCTGGTTCGCGAAGTACCGCTCCATCGCGCGATATCGCGGTTCTTGGATCACGCGGCGCCGGGGCGCACCGGCGTCCAGACCCGTGGCCACACACCGCAGGCCGGCGGCGGCGAGCCGACCCATGACCTCGGCCGCGTCTCGCGCGGCGAGCACGACGGCACTCGGGCCGTCGGTCGACGGCGGTGCGCTGATCTCGAGCTGACCACCGGGCTCGAACGTGATCCGGCTGGCGCCGGGCAACGGACCGTCAGCGGTGAGGACCCGGTGCACCAGATCGGGGTCGTCCACGCGGACACCGTCGCGGGTAACGAACCACTCGAGTTCCAATCCGACCCGGGACGGCTGTGGGCCGAAACCCGCCTCGCCAATCACGGAGCAGGCCTCGGCGATCGTCACGGGAGGGCGAGCGGAGGGCATAGAGGCTCTATCGGTACCCGAGGTGCGCAGCGACCCAAACCCGGTTTCGCACTGCGCTCACCAGCCCCGTTCGATCCATGCGTCGAGGCACGGACGCTCGGAACCAATCGTCGTGTCGAGTCCGTGACCGGGGAAGACGAGAGTCTCGGGCGCAAGGGTGAACAGCCGCCGGTCGATCGACTCGATGATCTGTTCGAAGCTTGCGCCTTGGGTGGCGGTGTTGCCGGCTCCGCCGGGGAAGAGGGTGTCGCCACTGAAAACGACGGGCTGACCCTCGATCTCGAAGCACGTGGATCCGAGGGTGTGGCCCGGCGTATGGATGGCGCGCAGTCGCAGCGCACCGAGTTCGAGGACGTCGCCGTCGGGGATCGTGAAGTCATAACTCGGCAGCATCTCCGCATCCGCATGCGCGATGCCCACCTCGATCCCGGCGTCTCGAACCGCAGTCACGGCTTGAATGTGATCCCAGTGCCCATGGGTGGTCAGCACTCGCCGGACGCCGGTGGCGCGGCACACTTCGAGGAGCAGTTCGTGCTCGTTCGCCGCGTCGATGAGCACCGCGTCGCCCGAATCCTTGTCCCGCACGACGAACACGTTGTTCTCGAACGGGCCGACGACGAGCTTGTCGATCCGGACCTCGGCGGTCTCGTAGTGGGCGGCCAGCATGAGTCCGTCACGCTAGCCAAGCGGTGCCCGGATCGCTTCGTCGGTTTCGGCGGCGCCCGGGACGGGTATGACTGTGGTGTCGATGCCGAAGCCGTCGAGAAGCGGGTTGCTTGCTCCCTGCCCCGAGTATGTCCCGCTTCTCCGGCCCGGCATCGACTGTTGTTCGTGCAGCGTCCAGGGGAGATCGAGTGACATTGGTTGGCGACGGTGAGAACAAGAGGTCGCAACCGAGGCCGATCGGGACGCCAGCGGCTCCAACCGCGCCGAAGGAACCCGCCGCCGACCCGGGTGGGTTCCTGTCCTCACGGCCTGCGCGCCACGCACCCGAATCAGTGCTCGTGCGAGTCGTCGCCACGGCGGGGATCGTCGGCATCGGGACCGGAATTGGCGCCGCCATGGGTGCGGCGGGCGTCGACGCGTGGATCGGCGCGCTGATCGTGGCCTTGGTGAGTGTGGTCCTGGCGGCGGTCTTGTGGCGGTCTCGGGTCTTGTAGCCGGGTCCCCTTTTCGTTCCTGCTGTTGGCGTCACGTACGGTGGCCCTGGTAGAGAAGGCCGTACGGTCGATGGTGAGCGGGTGCCGGTTTCCCGCCTGAGATCCGCTGAGGAAGGAAACCCCGTGAACTTCGCCTTTTCCGAAGAGCAGGACCAGCTGCGTGACGCCGTGCGGAAGTTCTTGGAGGCCAAGAGCCCCGAGACCGAGGTCCGACGCCTCATGGAGACCACCGAGGGCTACGACCCGGCGGTGTGGTCACAGATGGCGAACGAGCTGGGGCTCCAGAGTCTGCACATCCCCGAGGCCTACGGCGGCCAGGGCTTCAGCTGGGTCGAACTCGGGATCGTGCTCGAGGAGCAGGGCCGGGCGTTGCTGTGTGCGCCGTATTTCTCCACGGTCGTGCTCGCGGCGAACGCGATCCTGAACGCGGGGACCGAGGACCAGAAGGCCGCGCTGCTGCCCGGCATCGCGGGCGGCGAGACGATCGCCACCCTCGCGTTCACCGAGCCGAACGGGAAGTGGGACGCGGCGGGCATCACCCTCGAAGCCACTCCCAACGGCGATGGCGCCACGTTGAGCGGCACGAAGATGTTCGTGCTCGATGGTCACGTCGCCGACCTGATCGTGGTGGTGGCGCGTGCAGCCGGAACTTCCGGTGAGGACGGCATCTCCTTCTATACCGTGGACGGCGATGCGGCGGGCCTCACCCGCACCGCACTCGCCACCATGGACCAGACCCGC
This sequence comes from Acidimicrobiia bacterium, assembly GCA_031422675.1. GTDB lineage: Bacteria > Actinomycetota > Acidimicrobiia > IMCC26256 > JAENVU01 > JAENVU01. The sequence continues at coordinate 54,255 of JANPMG010000140.1, forward strand.
AAGCAAGCCAAGCTCGAGTTCGACGGGGTGGCGGCCACGCGCCTCGGGACGGCCGGAGCGGGATGGGCGGCACTCTCCAAGACATTGGACCAGGCCGCGGTCGGGCTCTGCAACGAGATGGTGGGCGGTGCGCAGTACGTGCTCGACGAGTCCGTGCAGTACGCCAAGGACCGCGTGCAGTTCGGCCGGCCGATCGGATCGTTCCAGGCCATCAAGCACAAGTGCGCCGACATGCTGCTCGAGACCGAATCCGCGAAGTCGGCTGCGTACTACGCGGCGTGGGCCGCGGCGGAGGACAACGACGAACTGCCGGTCGTGGCATCGTTGGCGAAGGCCTACTGCTCGGACGCGTACTTCCACTCGGCCGCGGAGAACATCCAGATCCACGGCGGAATCGGTTTCACCTGGGAGCATGACGCGCACCTGTACTTCAAACGGGCGAAGTCGTCGGAGATCCTGTTCGGCGACGCCACGTACCACCGTGAGCTGCTCGCGCAACGTATCGGGATCTAGCCGTCCGCTTTGGTGAGTGCGCGGAATCCCCGGCCGCGAAGCGGACCCCGGAAATGATCGGCGGTCGCGGATGATCTGGGTGGTCGGGTTCCTCGTCGTCGGTATCGTGTTGGCCATTGCCGCCGCGATGGTGTTCCGGGAAGCGGCGCGGCTGAGCGACGATCCGCCGGATGCGGTCTTCGACCCCGACGACGCGTTGGGCTGGGTCGTTCACCACCTCGACGACCTCGTGGCGGCCACGCTGACCGAAGCCGATGTGAAGCGAATCATCGGGTTCCAGATGGACTTCTTTCGTCAGCAGGGCGTGTCCCATAACGGGTCCCGTGACCCGGCCGAAGTTCCGCTCCTCCTGATGCCCGACGAGACGGTGAACTACATCGTCGAACGGTGCGCGGCGACGGGCGAGGCGTACCTCCCGGAACAGGTCGAGGGGGTCATGGAGTGCCAGCTCGAATACCTCCGTTTCATCGGTGCCATCGGCCGGCCGGTGGAGGATGACGAGCGGGGGCAGGACCCCGACCCGCCCCCCTGAGCGCGCCACCGGGCGGGTGATCGCCGAGTGTTCCCGGGTTCCGGCAAAGAAAATCCTCGTCTCGGGTGGTGCGCGCGTGGTACGAATTTCGCACCAGAGAAAGGGGGTGGTCCAACTGATGCACAATCAACGTGGGACCCTGGAGGTGCGCGGCCGCTAGCCGTCCACTTCGGACTCGGCGGAATCTCTCCGTTGCACCGTTGCGCCACCGGATCGAGAGCTGGTCCCCCTCGAGTCCTTCCGAGCGCAATCTGTGATTCACGGTCGAGGGGGGACCCCGACCCGGGTGTCCCGCGCCCCCCTCCCCGAAAAACCCGATTTCGGTTTTCCCCCCACGGGGGGGGGGTGTG
>JANPMG010000141.1:0-4555 GCA_031422675.1 Acidimicrobiia bacterium
CTCGGACTCACAGGCAAGCGAGCGCTGGTCACCGGCTCGACCAAGGGGATCGGTCGGGCGGTGGCGGAAACGCTGCTCGCCGAAGGTGCCTCGGTGGCCATCTGTGCTCGGAGTGCGGAGGCGGTCGCGGCGGCCGTGGCGGAGCTGGGCGAGCTGGGAACCGTGGTCGGTGCCGTGGTCGATGCCGCGGAGCTCCCCTCGCTCGAGGCCTGGGTCGCCAACTCTGCCGCCCAGCTCGGCGGTATCGACATTTACGTCCACAACACCTCGGGCAAGCCGCAGAAGGTGCTCGCCGACTGGTCGAAGAACTTCGAGATCGACCTGGTGGCACTCGTCGGTGGCGTGACCGCGGCGGCCGACTCGTTGGCGGCCGACGGCGGCGGTTCGCTCGTGAGCATCGGCACGACCGCCGTCGCCGAGCATTTCGGTTCCGGCTCGGGCAGTTACAGCGCGTTCAAAGCCGCGGTGACCAACTGGACGCTCGGTCAAGCCCAGGTGCTCGGCGCCCGTGGTATTCGATGCAACGTGGTGTCACCCGGGCCGGTCTTCGTCGACGGTGGCGACTGGGACACGATCAAGACCGCCAAGCCCGAGTTCTACGAGGCGACGGTCGCCTGCCACCCCACCGGTCGCATCGGCGTCACCCAGGATGTCGCCAACGCGGTGGCCTTCCTTGCCGGCGATTCGGCCTCGCACATGAACGGTGCCAACCTCACCGTCGACGGCGGTTTCCTCAAGCGCATCGACTACTGAGCCATGACGCCCGCGCCGCCCGCCCGGATTGACGCGTGCCTCGTCGCCGGGGGCAAGTATCACGACATCGACTTCGCCCGACGAGAATTGCTGGGTCTGTTGGCGGAACACGACCAGGTGCGGGTCGCGGTACGCGAAGACTGGGACGACATCGATGCGCTCACCGCGGCCGACATGATCGTCAGTTACACCTGTGACGTACGGCCACCGGTGGCGGCGCAAGACGCGCTCCGTGGGTGGGTCGGGCGCGGTGGTCGGTGGGTGGCGTTGCACGGCACCAACTCGGCGCTCGACCTTCCGCGTCCCGGAGGAGTCGTTGCACCCCGTTGCTTCCCGACCTGGGTGGACACGCTGGGCAGCCAGTTCGTCGCTCACCCGAAGATCGGCTCCTTCTCCGTCGAGAACGTCGCGCCCGCGCACTGGCTGGTCGCCGGCATCGCCTCGTTCACCACCACCGACGAGCTGTATCTGATGGAGTACTCCGATCTCGCGTCGCTGGAGGTGCTGCTCCACACGCACTGGCGGGGTGAGGCAGCGGGATTCGCCGAGTCGGACTGGACCGGCGGAACGGGTGAGCACCTCGTCCAGTACCTCCGACCGCTCGGTTCGGGTGCGGTGCTCTACAACACCCTGGGCCACTGCCGCGGTCACTACGACATGGCTCCCCTGCAGGACTACTACCCATCGATCGAACGATGCTCCTGGGAGGTGCCGGAGTATTACGAACTCCTGCGGCGCGCAATCCGCTGGGCCCTCGGAGGAACCGCATGAACCTGATCACACCCGCCTCTACTACGGACACATCGACCGCGCGCCCCAGCCGGGGTTGGGAGGACTCGTGAAGCTCGACCAACCGATCATCACCGATCTCCACCGGCGCATGGTGCGCATCCGCTTGTTCGAAGAGGCAGCGGGGCGACTGTTCGAAGCGAACAAGATTCCAGGATTCGTTCACCTCTACGTGGGCCAGGAAGCGGTCGCCGCCGGCGTGTGCGTCGCCCTGCGCGCCGACGATCAGATCAGCTCCACCCACCGCGGTCACGGACACCTGGTGGCCAAGGGTGGCGACCTCGCCAAGATGATGGCCGAACTCATGGGCAAAGCGACGGGCTACTGCCAAGGCAAGGGCGGCTCGATGCACATCTGTGACCTCGAACTCAACATGCTCGGAGCGAACGGCATCGTCGGCGGCGGCGTCCCGATCGCCGTTGGTGCCGGGTTCGCCAACTGGTACCGCGGCAACGACACCGTGTCGGTCGCTTTTTTCGGTGACGGCACCACGAACATCGGAGCGTTCCACGAGGCAGCCAACATGGCTGCCGCGCTCACGCTTCCGGTGCTCTTCGTCTGCGAGAACAACGAGTACGCCGAGTACACCGCGCGGTCGCGGACGATGGCAATCGACGAGGTGGCCGAACGGGCCGCCGCCTACGGGATGCCGGGCCGGACCGTCGACGGAATGAACGCCGTCGAGGTGTACGAGGCGACGCGGGACGCGCTCGTGGGCATCCGGGCCGGCGAGGGCCCGGCCTTCATCGAATGCAAGACGTACCGGTACTACAACCATCACGGCATCCAGACCCTCGGCATGAAGTACCGCAGCGACGACGAGGTCGCAGAGTGGCGTGAGCGGGACGCGATCGAAGCCCACGAGCAGAGGATGGTCGACCAGGGCATGGCCTCCGTTGCCGACATCGAGACCACTCGCGCCGAGGTACTCGCCGAGGTCGACACCGCGATCGCATTCGCCGAGGCCAGCCCGCTCCCCGATCCGACCGCACTCTTGGACAACGTCTACACCGATCTCTCTGCCGAGATCTCCTCGGGGGCGGGTCGATGAGCGATCGGGAACTCACCTATCTGCACGCCTTCACCGAGGGGCTACGTCAGGTGATGGAGGCCGACCCCGACGTGTTCGTCGCGGGTGAGGACGTCGGCCGGACCGGTGGGGTGTTTCACAGCTTCGATGGTCTGTTCGATGAGTTCGGCGAGCGCCGCATGGTCGACACCCCCATCTCCGAACAGGCGATCATCGGACTCGGCATCGGTGCGGCGGTCGTGGGCCTGCGCCCGGTGGTCGACTTGATGTTCATGGACTTCGTGCTCGTCGCGATGGACCAGATCGCCAATCAGGCGGCGAAGCTGAAGTACATGTTCGGCGGGAACGCCACGCTGCCCCTCACGATCACCACGATGGGTGGGGCCGGCCTGTCCGCGGGCGCCCAACACAGCCAGAGCCTGGAAGCGATGCTCTGCCACGTGCCCGGACTCAAGGTGGTGATGCCGTCGAATGCGCACGACCTCAAGGGCCTGACGATCGCGTCGGTACGGGACGACAATCCCACCTTCATCGTGTTGCACAAGAAGCTGCTCGGCAGCAAGGGGTCCGTTCCCGAGCATGCGTATGAGATCCCGATCGGCTCGGCCGCCGTCGCTCGCGAGGGCGGCGATGTGACACTCGTCGCGTACAGCCGCATGGCCGTCGAGGCGCTCGCCGCGGCCGAACAGCTCGAGAATGAGGGTATCGACTGCGAGGTGATCGACCTTCGCACGGTCAGCCCGATCGACATCGACACGGTGCTGACATCCGCGCGCAAGACCAACCGGGTCGTCGTGGTGCACGAGGCCGTTCGCTCCGGCGGGCTCGGCGCCGAGCTGGCGGCGCAGGTCCAGGAGCACGCGTTCGACTACCTCGATGCGCCGGTCGCCCGCGTCGGTGCACCCTTCTCGCCGGTCCCGTTCAGCCCCGCCCTCGAGTCGGCGTACGTCCCGGACGCGACTCAGATTGCCGCCCAGATCCGCGAGACCCTCGACCGGCCGCCTCCGGGCCAGACGCGCTAGCCATGGCGGTCGAGTTCCCGATGCCGAAGCTCGGCCTCACGATGGAGGAGGGCACCATCGTCGAGTGGCTCGTGGCCGACGGCAGCGAGGTTGAACAGGGTGCGGCGGTACTCACAATCGAGACCGACAAAGTCGAGAGCGACGTCGAAGCAAGTGGATCGGGAGTACTGCACATCACCGGGAACGCCGGCGACACCTTTGCGTGCGGTGCGCGCATCGGGTGGTTCCTCGAGCCCGGTGAGATGCCACCGGTCGCGGAGAAGGCGCGCGCCACGACAACGACGACAACCCCGGCGTCGCCCTCCACCGCAACGGGCCCGGCCGTCACCGACCCCGTGCCTCATCCAGCCAGCAGCAACGAGATTCGTCTGTTCGCGTCACCGAACGCCAAGCGAGTCGCCGTCGAGCGGGGTATCGACCTGTCCCGGCTGGTCGGGAGTGGCCCCGGTGGTCGAATCGTGTCCGAGGACGTCGTCGCGGCGCCAACGGGAGGAGTCAAGCCCGTCGCGACGATCGCCGCCCGTCAGACCGCCGCGCGGCTCGGCGTCGACCTACGCGAGGTACGCGCCGGCGGACCGGACCCACGAATCGGTCGGGCCGACGTCGAGCGCCACGTTCGAGCGCAAAGCGTCGCCAACCCGCCGACTGCAACACCGAGCGAAGCCCCGCTCCTCCAGCCACCGTTGTCAACCATCCCGTTGGTGGGGATGCGAGGAACCATCGCGACGCGGATGCATACCTCGTTGCAGGAGATGGCCCAGCTCACACTCACCATGGATGTCGTGATGGACGCGGTGGTCCAACACCGCTCAGGGGCTGACCCGTCCACCAGAGCCGGCTACACCGACTACGTGGTTGCTGCGGTCGCAGCAGCTCTCGTTGACCATCCGGTCGTGAACAGCCAGATCGCCGGAGGCCAGCTCGCGCTCCTGCCCGAGATCAACGTCGGTCTGGCCGTCGC
>JANPMG010000142.1:0-2720 GCA_031422675.1 Acidimicrobiia bacterium
GTGGGATGCGCCGCGCCCGTACGTGCATCCGCTGACCACTCCCGCGGGCGCGGTGCTCAGCGTGGAAGCACCCGCCGACCATCCGTGGCATCACGCGCTGTGGTTCACGATCAAGTTCGTCAACGGCGAGAACTTCTGGGAGGAGTACGGCGAGTTCGGCACCCTCCGCACCGCGAACGTCGAGGCGGTGGACCGCGGTGCACAGGCCACCATCGAGTGGATCGCACCCGACGGCAAGACCGTCCGCCTGCACGAGGTCCGTACGGTCCGCACCACCCCCCTCGATGCCGACGCGTACGCGATCGACTGGCACGAACGCCTCACGATGATGACCGACACCGTGCTCGACCGCACCCCGTTCACCACCTGGGGCGGTTACGGCGGGCTGACGTTTCGCGGCGCACCGGACTTCACCAACACCGTCATCCGCCTCGCCGACGGGACCGACCGCGACCGCGCCCTCGGCGAACCCTCCCCGTGGCTCTCCATCGAGGGCATGGCCCACGGCGGTGGGGCAACTCCGTCACCCGCGGGCGTGATGATGTTCGACCATCCGGACAATCCGCGGTCGCCGTCGCCGTGGTACGCGAGCACGCGCGCCGACACCTACGGCGAGGGCTGGGCGAACTTCGTGAACGCGGCGTTCCTCTGGGACGAACCGCTCTCAGTGGCGGCCGGCGCCACGCTGGACCTCTCGTATCGGATCGTGGTGCACGACGGTCATTGGGGCGCCGATCGGATCGCGGACGAGTACACCCGATGGGACGGATGATGCGAGACAGCCACGCGCTCGGTGACGAGCTGTTGCGCTTCGTCACCGACACGGTCGCCACCTTGACCGAGACCCACTTCCCCGAGTGGCGTCTCCCCCGCACGTTCGCCGGTCATCGTGTGGACGCCGACGTGCGGGCGGACCTCGTCTTCACGCTCACCCACCTCGCCGCGGGCGGCATCACCGAGATCGCGGGAACGCCGATCGACGACGTCATCGCCGGTCTGCTCACCGCGGTCGACGGTGGCGCAACCCACACGTTCTTCTCCTACCGGATCGCCGAGACGCTGCTGCGCGCCGGTCCGTTCGCCGCCAACCCGCTCCTCGCCCGCGCGACTCGCGCCCAACGCGCCGAGGTCGATCGCGCCACCGACAGCCGGGACTGGATCGAACTCCTCGGCACCGACATCCTCCCCCGTAACTACGCGGCGGTGTTGTCCCGGTGTGAGCTGGCGCGCGCGGCGTTGGGTTTGGCCCCGGACGCAGCCGTCCTGGATTCGTTGGTCGACCGGCTCGCATCGTTGCTGGATCAGAACCCGCTCGGCTATCTCGACGATTCGAACGACGGGTCCGGTCGGTACGACATCTACACCGCCGACATCTGGTTGTTCTGCGAGCCCCTCGCCGATCGGCTCGGCGATGTTTGGCTTCACGGCGCTCGCACCGCGCTCGATCTCGTCGATACCGTCGCCGGTCCCGACGGTGCGGCGATCCCGTGGGGCCGGTCCACCGGCGTGCTCGCGTCCGCACTGACCGTAGAACTCGCGACCCTCGCGTTGCATCCGGACCTCCGGGACGATCGCGCGGGCGGTTGGATCCGCCGGGGTGTCGATGCGTTCCGGGCCACCCGCCACCGCTTCGACGCCGACGGCGTGATCGACGCGCACCGGTTCCGGAATCAGGACGGGTACCGCGGCCCCGCGCGTCGGCTCCAGCTCACGCTTGACGTCCTCGGCAAACTCGCGTGGGCCGGCGCGACACTCCGATCCGCGCCGGCGATCGAACCCGCGGCGCACCGCGACACGTACCGGCCGCGCCGCACGCGGATCGACTTCGAGTCCGACCGGGCCGCCGCGGTCTGGGTCGGCGCGAACCCCGGGCTCCGGTTCGTCGTCCCCTTCGTCGGCGCAACCCGAAGCCACTACTTCCCGGTCCCGCACGCACCGGGGACCTTCGAAGTCCCGGTGGACAACGACCAGGTCGTATGGGCGCCGCTCGTCCTCACCGGTGCGCGCCGGGCCACGACCGCGCACCTCCCAGCTTCGCTGACCGACGCACCGCACGCGATCACCGCGCGGTGGAATGAGCTCCGGGTCTGCGGCCTCGGTCCGGGTGGCAGTACACCCGACCCGCTCGCCGGGACTTGCACGTCCACCTACACGCTCGACCGCCGGACCGTCGTCGTCACCCACGATCTCGAACTCGAATCTGCGCCCGATGCGGTGGCCCTGCTCATCCCCGAGACCGCGCGCACGGAGCTCCGAGTGGAGTTCACCGCCGATGCGCCCCACGCGACCACGACGGTGAACGTGGACGGTCTCACGGAGTGGTCGACGCCCTACTCCGGACTCCGCCGAGTTCATCAACTCGATGTGGACCCGAGCCTGCGGGTGCGCCTCGGCGCGCGGGTCACGCCGGTGTTGCGGGTGGCGTCCACCGCGCACGGCCATTGGTACGACCGGCTGTTGTACGCCCCGATCGAAGGTCGCGTGCGGGGGATGGCGGCGCCGATCGGTGTGCTCGCGGACCGCCGCGTCGATCTCGACGCCGTGGAACTCTTGCATCTTCACTGGCCGGAGTGGTTCGGGTTCGACGATCCGGCGGTGCACGCGGAGCTCATCGCCACGCTGGCCGCGCACGGGATACCCATCGTCTGGACCGCGCACAACCTCACTCCGCACGCCCGCCGCCCCGACGTGTACGACGCGATCTACCAGCAGTGGGCCGC
>JANPMG010000143.1:0-18622 GCA_031422675.1 Acidimicrobiia bacterium
GCGTGTCCACCTGATCGCGGACGGCGGCGGCTCACTCGAACTGATGACCCGAGGATCGGTTGCGTACATCCGCCTCGTCATCACGCCAGACTGACGGCGCACGAGCGCGGCCAAGGGACGATTCGCTCGCAGATTGCCCCCAGCCGAGGGGCAAAACAGTCGCCTGCAAGTAGTGGGCCGGAGTCGGAAGCTTCGGATGACATTGACTGACGCCTGGGTGGTTGATCTCACGTTCCCCGTCGGCGCTCAGCGTGAGAGACGGCACCCGTGGTGTTATGGATCATGGGGAGGTGAGCATCGAATGCCGCGGCCCGGTCCGCTATCGGGACTCAAGGTCGGCCCGAGGATCTCGGTGAGGCGATTATTGAGCTTGGGAGCGTTGCCGAGCACCTGCACGATGAGGCGTCCGCGGGCGTAGAAGTGTGGGGGCCCGGACCAGCGAACGCTTGAGTTCCCAATGGTGTCGCCGTCGTTACTGATAGTCGCGGAAATCAACTGCCGTTCGGCTCGGTCTTGGTACTCGTACACGGTCATCCTGAGGCGGTCGACGCAGTAGTTCCGAGCGTGCGTCGCAAAGGTCGTGTCGAACCATCGCGGACCCCGGCGATGCGGTTCGAAACCCGCATTCTTGAGAGCGGCGATGAGCGTCGGTGTGTCAAACCGCGGTGCGGCACGATGGTCCTGCGCGTCCGAGACGCCTCGTGAGCCATCAGACGATGAGCAGGCCGCCAAAACGGACACTGAGATACACACGAAGATGAGCAAGCGAATCGATCGCTTGCCTGCGCGTATCGCTTCGGGGGGATCGAGGCGCTGGTCTGGGCTCGGCTCGTGTCCCATGCCCACCCCCTCGCTCATCGACGCCTACTGGGGGGGCCAGGGTAACTCTCACCGGCGTGCCTTCCCTTCCAGCCCATCTGACTCTCGCATGGGTTAGCTGTGAGGTCTTCGGCTACTCGCGCCCTACTTGCTTGGTCTGCGCTCGTGCATCTCGGCTCGCAAGTCCGTCAACGCTTTCCGCGTCTTGCTGGTAAGCCAAACAGCGGCAACAACGAGTGACGGCCACCCTCCTGCGAGGTACGCAAGAACGATGCCCGTGCGCCACGAATCGCGATCGCCGTAACCGACCCACAACGATTTTCGGAAGCTGCCAATGTCCCGATGGCACAAACGGGCGGGAACGACGGAGATGACGTAGCCGCTGAGCACGACGCCTGCGATCACATACCTCATCGGCAAACCCCCACCGACTCTCCAGTGAGCTACGACCCTGACACAGAACTCACCTACCTGCATTCGCGAAATCACGTTTGCCTATCGAGTCACTCGACCGCACGGAACGTCGATGTGTCGATCACGACCGCCACCGGAGCAACCAGGCTCGCCCCGCCTGCTGCGCAGCCGGGGCGACCCTCTGGCTGCCACCGTCGCCGAACAGGCGGCGTGTCGACGACCTCGACCTGGAAATCCGTGGTCGGCCGGTTGCGTGACGAAGCGCCCGAATGCGTCATTCAGGCCGGACCGCCGGCACCGCCCGAGCGCGATAAGCCGCGAGCGCATCACCCAACCCGAGCTCAGGCCCCGGTGTGAGTTCCGATTCGCTCCGGCTCACGTCCGCGCCGCCGAATCCGCCGTCGATCCATCGCCGTTCGACGTGGGTGAGGTGGTCGACGATCCCCAGCAGCGAGATCAATTTTCCGTCGGGTGTCCAACGGGATTGGGCGTCGGTGATGCCGTCGAGCTTCCGGATCGCGGTTCGCAGCAGGTATCCGGGCCGCGGCTCGGTCCTTCGGGTCGCCCGGGGCTCGTCGGCTCTGCTAATCCATCCGCCATGACAAAGATGTGTGAAGGAAGAGTTGTGATCGTCACCGGCTCCGGTCGGGGCATCGGCCGGGAGTACGCGCTGATGATGGCCGGCGAGGGCGCCAAGGTCGTGGTGAACGACGTCGGCGGTTCTCGCGACGGTGCGGGCCACTCCGACGGACCCGCGCACGATGTGGTGGCCGAGATCGAGGCGATGGGCGGCGAGGCGGTCGCCAACGGTGACGACATCTCCTCCTGGGACGGCGCCGGCAATGTCGTCAAGCAGGCGATCGACCACTTCGGTGGTCTCGACGTCGTGGTCAACAACGCCGGCATCCTGCGCGACCGGATGCTCGTGAACATGGCCGAGGAAGAGTGGGACGCGGTCATCAAGGTCCACCTCAAGGGCACGTTCGGTGTCTCGCGCTTCGCGGCCGCGTACTGGCGGGAGCGCTCGAAGAGTGGCGAGACGAACGACGCGCGCATCATCAACACCACGTCGCCGTCCGGTATCTACGGCAACGCCGGCCAGACCAACTACGGCGCGGCCAAAGCCGGTATCGCTAGCTTCTCGATCATCGCCGCGATGGAACTGGAGCGCTACGGCGTCACCGTCAACGCGATCGCGCCGACCGCGCTCACGCGCATGACCGAGGATCTCGGACTCGGCGGGGCTTCGGAAGAGACCAAGGCGATGATGGACCCGCGGTGGATCGCACCGCTGTGCACCTGGCTCGCGTCACCGCAGTCGGCCGGCGTCACCGGTCGGGTGTTCGAGGCCTCGGGCGCGTACCTCGCCGTCGCCGAGAGCTGGCACCGCGGCCCGAGCACGGCGGCGGTCGACGATCCGTCCGAGATCGACGCGGCGATCCGTCCGCTGCTCGCCGCGGCCCGCCCGAACTCCGACATGTTCGGCAACGACAAGGCGTCCTAGGCCACCAAGTCCCGCAGCGCAGCCCGCGTCGTCTGAGCTCGCTACTCGGACGTCACGGTGAGGGTGAGGGTGTCCTCGTCGACGAGCGTCACGTCCAGACCGACCGCGCCCGAGTCCTTCGACGTCACGGTCAGCGTGCACGGCGGTGCTGCGTCGAAGAACGCGCAACGCGCCGCGGGTGCGGCGGGCATTCCCCACACGGTGAGGAACTGGTCAAGGGTGTACTTGGCGTTCTTCTGCGGACTTTCGACGTGGATGAGGCCATCGGTGTCGTGGCTGTGTAGTGCGGCGATCCGGCCCGCGTCCTCATCGATCCCGATCCCTGCCGGCAGGTCCATCGCGCCGCCGTTCACCTTCACCTCGAGCTGGGTGTGAATGTGGGTGTCGAACGCTTCTTGTTCGAGCAGTTCGACGCCCGCCGAGTCGGTCCGGGCCGTGAGCGAGCCACCCGAGTCTCCCGAACCGGCCGAACTTCCCGAGCCGCCCGAGCCGGACGAGCACGCCGCGATCGTCATGACGAACATCGCGATCGCCGCAATCTTTCCGGGCTGTCTCATGAGTTCCAGATCTCCGGTTCGACGGACTGACGAGGGGCAGTCTGGCCGCTGCGGTCGACCCGATCGGGTCATGCCCGGGCCTTCCGGTCGCCGGCACCAGCAGTCCGAGTACGTTCACGCGGATGGCCACACGAAACCCGCAGTTGAGGGCGTTGCGGCGCCACGAAGTCCCGGCATGGTGGCGGGACGCGAAGCTCGGGATCTTCGTCCATTGGACCCCGGCGTCGGTTCCCGGGTTCGCGCCCGTCGACGGTGACGTCGGTGACATGCTGGCCTCGGGGGATCCGGAAGCGATGGGTTGGTCGCCCTACACGGAGTGGTACGAGAACTCGTTGCGGTTCCCCGACAGTCCGGTGGCCAAGCACCACCGCGCGGTCTACGGCGATCGGGACTATCGGAGCTTCGTCGCGGATTGGGAGGCCGGTCTCGCGTCATGGGATCCCGACGATTGGGCGGCCACGTTCGCGGCCACGGGCGCGCGTTACGTCGTCCTCGTGACCAAGCATCACGACGGCTACTGCCTGTGGCCGTCGGCGGTCACGAATCCTCGACGGCCGGGTTACCAATGCGCGCGGGATGTCGTGGGGGAGCTCGGCGAAGCGGTGCGGGCGCACGGCATGCGGTTCGGCGTCTACTACTCGGGTGGGCTCGATTGGACCTTCGACGACCGGCCGATGGGTCGGCTGTCGGACATGATCCAGGCGATTCCCCGCGGCGACTATCCGGCCTACGCCGAGGCGCAGGTACGCGAGTTGATCGCGCGCTACCGGCCGAGCGTGTTGTGGAACGACATCGCGTGGCCGGCCGAGGGCAAGGAGCTCTGGCCGCTGTTCCGCCATTACTACGACGCGGTCCCCGACGGGGTGGTGAACGATCGCTGGATGCCGTGGTCGCCGCTCATGGGCGCGATGCGGGTGGGGGCGGCGCGCCGGATCGTCGATGCCGCCACTGTGAAGCAGGCGAAGCGCGACGCGGGGTTGATTCCGCCCGAGCCGCCGTACTACGACGTACGCACGCCGGAGTACACGTCGTTCCCGGACATCCAGCGCCGGCCCTGGGAATGTGTGCGCGGCATGGACCAGAGCTTCGGCTACAACGCGGCATCGGGTCCGGAGCACTTCCTCACTCAGGACGATCTGTTGTGGTCCTTCGCGGACATGGTGAGCAAGAACGGCAATCTCCTGCTCAACGTGGGTCCGCGCGGGGTCGACGCCCAGATCCCGGCCGAGCAGCGGCAACGGCTCACCTGGTTAGGGGACTGGTTGCGCGCGAACGAAGGCGCCGTACGAGCGACCCGCCCGTGGGTGTGCCCCGGATCCGAGGCCGGCGAAGGTCACGGCGTTCGTTACACCGCGCGTGACGACACCGTCTTCGCGATCGTTCAACAGGCCGGAACCGTCGTCACGCTGCCCGATCTCGCCGCCAGCTCCACGACCGCGGTGACGACGCTCACGGGCGACGCCCTCACGTGGAGTTCGGGCGACCAGGGCCTGCGGGTCGAGCTCGGTGACGCCGGCGCGCGCTCTCCAGAGCCGGTGGTGATTGCGTGCCGGGACGTGTCGGCCCGACCGCGATGACCACCGCGACGACCAGCGCAGCCCGCAACGATGCGGCTCGCAACGATGCGCGCTCAGGGCGAAACTTTGCCCTCCTGCTCGGCGTCGTCGTCGTCGTCGGGATGGTCGCGAGGTTCATCTACATCGAGCGGTTCGCCCCGTCGCGCACCATCTTCCCGGACTCGTTGTGGTACCACTTCCAGGCCCAGAATCTGCGACTCGGTCGCGGCTACGTCGATATCGCGCGCCAACTCGGCGCGTTCAACGGGCATCCCGATATCGCCGGCGAACGCGCCACCGCGTACTGGCCGCCGCTGTACCCGATCGCACTTGCCGGATGGCAGTGGATCTTCGGTGAGTCGATTCGTACGTCGCAGTTGATGGGGGTGGTGACGGGCGCGGCCACCGTCGGACTCACCGGACTCCTCGGCCGGGCCGTCGTCGGCCGGACCGTCGGCTTGGTTGCCGCCGCGTTGGTGGCGATCTGTCCGTTCGTCATCGCAGTCGACGGATCGCTGATGTCCGAAACCCTCTACCTGCCCCTCGTCCTGTTGGCCCTCCTGCTCGCGCAGCGGACACGCGACCGGCCGCAGTGGTGGTCGTGGGTGTTGCTCGGTGGGGTCATCGGTCTCGCATCGCTGACGCGGGGTGACGCGCTGTTCCTCGCCGCCGTCGTGATGATCCCGATGGCGATCCTGATGCGATCAGGGTGGAAGCAGGCTCTCGGGCGCGTGGCCCTGGGTGTGGCGGCCGTGGCGGTGGTGGTGTCGCCGTGGGTGATCCGCAACGCAATCGAAGTGGGGGAGCCCACGCTGTCGACGGTCTCGGCGAGCGCGGTGATCGCGGTGGCCAACTGCGATGCCACCTACTCCGGCCGGCTCATCGGCTCGTGGAGCTACCCGTGCATGCAACCGAAGCTGGGCTTCCGGATGAGCGAGGCGAAGTACTCCGTTCACGTTCGATCGAAGGGCGTGAAGTACGCACTGGGTCACGCGAGTCGGTGGCCGATCGTGGGCGCGGCGCGACTCGGCCGGGTGTGGGGGATCTGGAACCCGGATCAACTCACGCGGGTCGAAGCCCAGGAGACCCGCAACCTCACCTGGCAGCGTGCCGCGTGGCCGATCTCGATCGCCACGCTCGTGGTCGGACTCGCTGGCTTCTGGAAGCTGCGACGCGACCACGTCCGCATCGCGGTGCTCGTTGCGCCGGTGGTGATGACGACGGTGATCGCGCTGGCGACCTACGGCAACTCGCGCTTTCGCACCGCGTCCGAACCGGTGCTGCTCATCGGGGTCGCCGTCGTGCTGGTCGGCGCGTGGTCGCGGATTCATGCGCGGCGGACCGCAGCCGTCTCGCGGCGTTGATGCCGGCGTCCGGTACCCTCGGCTCCATGACCGCCGGCGCCGAGCGCGTGCTTCCGAAGATCGTGAGCGTCGACGATCACGTCGTCGAACCCCCGCACGTGTGGCAGACGTGGCTTCCGGAGAAGCATCGGGCGCGCGGTCCTCGCGTCGAACGAAAGCAGTGGGGACCGTTCCGGCATCTGCCCGGTGCCCGGTACGAGATGACCGAGGAGCCCGGCGGTCTGTGGGGCGACGCGTGGTACTTCGACGACAAACTCATCTACGTGCACAAGCGGTTCGTCGCCATCCCACTCGATGCCACTCCCGGCGGCGATCTCGCGAGGTTCGACCGCACGAAGATGGTCATGGAAGCGCTCACCTACGACGAGATGCGACCCGGTTGCTACGACCGCGACGCGCGGATCGTGGACTTCGAGCGGAACTGGGTGGACGGCTCGCTGCCGTTCCCCACGTTTCCCCGTTTCTGCGGGCAGACCTTCTACGAACATCCCGACCGCGACCTCGGGCTCGCGTGCGTGCGGGCCTACAACGACTGGATGGTGGAGGAGTGGTGTGGGCCATCGCAGGGGGTCAACATTCCTCTCTGCATCATGCCGCTCTGGAGCGCAGAACTCGCCGCCGCCGAGATTCGTCGCAACGCCGAGCGCGGAGTGCGGGCCTTCTGCTTCAGTGAGTTGCCGCATCACTTGAAACTCCCGACGATCCACAGCGGCGACTGGGACCCGGTCTTCGACGTGTGCAACGAGACGGGGGTGACGCTCTGCATGCACATCGGGTCGTCGTCCACGAATCCCGCCGCATCCCCGGACGCGCCGAAGGGTGTGGGGGGCACGCTTGCGTTCAACAATTCGATGGCGTCACTCGCCGACTGGCTGTTCTCCGGGAAGCTCATCCAGTACCCGAAGTTGAAGCTCGCGTACTCCGAGGGGCAGATCGGCTGGATCCCATACGCGCTCGAACGCGCCGACACGGTGTGGGATCAACACGACAGCTGGCAACACTCGAAGGAGCTGATCCCGGAGCCGCCGTCCACCTATTACTACGGCCGTATCTTCGGCTGCTTCACCGCCGATCGGCACGGGCTCGCGTCGCTCGGTGAGGTCGGGGTGGACAACATCTGTTTCGAGACCGACTATCCCCACACCGACACCACGTGGCCGGATAGTCACGCCTACGTCCAGGAGATGCTCGCCGGGTTCGACGACGACGTGGCGTACAAGGTGTTGCGCGGGAACGCCATTCGCATGCTCGAGTTGGACCGCGTGTAGCCCGCCCTCGATGGCGTGCATTTCCCAAATCTTGGGGATGTCGGATCTCGGACAACGGGCAAAGCTCCTGGCACGGACCTGGGAGGCTCCGACCGATGGAGACGCACCTCATGGCGACACTGACCGAGAACCGTAGCCAACGCGGATCACACCTCAAGCTGGCTCGATCGCACGACGATGGACGGGCCATGACTGTGGCACCCAGCGGAAAAATTTGCGATCTCGATGACCCCACAACCGGCCCGCGTGATGCGTCGGCGCTCGTCGCCCGCTTCGCACGGGTGCTGCCGACCGACGTGGACTTCGGCGGCGTGTTCTCGCTCGGCGGCGAGTAACCCGCTCGCCCACTACATTCCTCGCCGTGGTGGGGTTTCGTCGATCGCTGGCCGTGATGGGAACGCTCGTCTTCGTGGTGGGCTGTGGGGACGATCTGCCGTCTCGGCCCGACGCGTATCGCCCGCCGAAGACCACGACCACGACGACGACCACCACGACCACCACGACGACGACGACCACGACGTTGCCGCCGGTGGTGGTGCCCGGGCCGGTCAAGCTCGGCGCGGTGTGCGCCGTGCCCGGAGGGGTGAGTCAGACGGCCGACGGCGCGTCAGTCCGCTGCGTCGATCGCAAGAGTGTGACCGCCAAGCCGTACTCGGAAGGCCGGCTGCGCTGGTCCGCCCCGTTTTAGCCGGAGCGTTGGGTTACACCCATCCGCCCGCGTAGCCGAGGAACTGGCCGGTGGTGAATCCACTGGTGCCGTCGAGGAACGCGGCGCACATCGATGCGCATTCCTCGACGGTGCCGAGGCGCCGCATCGGGACGCGTGCCTCGATCTTGGCGCGCACCTCCGGATCGTCGGCTCCGTTGGCGCGGCGGAACTCCGGGAAGTCCATGAAGTTGGTGCCGAGCGCGTTGACCTGGACACCGGAACGCGCCACCTCGCCGGCCACGTTCTTCACGAGCATGTTCGCGGCGGCACGGGCCGCCGAGTACAGCGGCGCGCCGGGGGTGGGCCGCGCTCCCGCGGCGCTGGTGAGCACCAGCACCTGACCCGAGCCGGCCGCCACCATCGCCGGCACCACGGCGCGCAGGAACTGGTACGGCGCCTCGATGCACCCACGCATGACGGCATGAAGGTCCTCGACGGTCGAGTCGGTGAAGCGGCCGATCACGATCTGGCCCGAGAAGGCGCACGCCGAGTCGATGCGGCCGAACCGATCGAGCGCACCGGCCACCAACGCCGGCGCACTCGCCGGATCGGCGAGATCACGCGGCGCATCGATCACCGCCACCGTTGATCCAAGCGATTCCAACTCGTCGACCAGCCCATCTCGCGGGTGCGCAATCGCGAGGTCGTGACCGCGGGCGGCGAGGACCCGGGCGAGTGCCGGACCCACGAAGAAGCTGCCGTCGGCGATGAGCGCGACCCGCCGAGCGGGTTCTGGATTGGTCATGAGCGAGACGGTAGACGGAGCCGCCGTGGCCGAGCACGTACGCTCCGCACGGCGTCCGAGTCGCCGTTCGGCGGACCGGGCGCTGTGCTCGCTCATCGACCTGGAGGAACCCGTGCGCGCTGCCGTACTCGAAGCCCCGAACACGCCGATACTCATCGACGACATCGACATTCGTGCGCCCAAGCGCGGTGAAGTCCTCGTCCGGATCGCGGCGTGCGGCGTGTGTCACTCGGACCTGTCGATCGTCGACGGTTCGTTTCCCGCGCCGCTGCCGGTGGTCCTTGGACACGAGGCCGCGGGGGTGGTGGAGGCGGTCGGTGACGACGTCAGTTCCGTGGCGCCCGGTGACCAGGTGGTGCTCACGCCGCTCCCCGCGTGTGGCCAGTGCTATTTCTGCACGCGCCATCAACCGACGCTCTGTGCCGTCTACGGCGCGTCCTTGTTCTCGAGCCTGTTGCCCGACGGCACGAGTCCGCTCTCGCGGCGCGGCGAAATCGTCTACCGCGGTTTGGCCACGGCCGCATGGGCGGAGCGGGCGATCATGCCGGAGGCCGGCGTGGTGAAAGTGGACGCCGACGTGCCGCTCGAGGTGGCGTGCGTGTTGGGTTGCGCGGTGCAGACCGGAGTGGGCGCGGTGCTGAACACGGCCGCCGTCGAGGAAGGTGCGACCGTGCTCGTGCTCGGCGCGGGTGGCATCGGGATCGCGGTCACGCAAGGGGCGCGGCTCGCGGCGGCGGCACGCGTGATCGTCGTGGACCCGGTCGCCGAACGACGCGAGGCGGCGCTCACCTTCGGTGCGACCGACGTCTGCGATCCCGGTGCCGACGATCCGGTGGCGATGGCGATGGCGCTGACCAACGGGATCGGCGTCGACTATGCGTTCGAGGCTGCCGGCCAGGCCGCGTTGATCGAGCAGGGGATCACGGCGACCCGCGCCGGCGGCACGATCGTGTGCGTGGGAGCGCCGCCGATCGAACAGGGCATCAGCATCCCGATGGTGGTGGGCTTCACCGCCACCGAGAAGCGGTTGATCGGTTGCCTGCTCGGTTCGGTGCACGCACAACGGGACATCCCACGGCTGCTCGCGCTCTGGAAAGCGGGACGGCTCGATCTCGAAGGCATGATCACACAGCGGCTCCCACTCGCCGAGACCGAGGCCGCCCTCGATTCGATGCGCCGCCGCGAAGGCATCCGCACCGTCCTGAGCGTGAGCTCGTGAGCGCCGCGGCCTCCGCCGTGCCGGGCGCGGACGACGGCACGCTGCTCGAAGAGGCACGAGTCGGTGCGAGCGACTCGCTGCGGGACCTCGTGCACGCATTCATCCGCGCCCATCCCCAGACCGACGAGGCGTACGCGCAGATCCAGGCACACACGCGCGAGCTGATCGGGATGCTCGACGGCGCCCCCCGGCGCGACCGCATGGCCCTCATGCAGGCCGCGCGTGACGCGCACGGAGGGACGTTCCCGGTGGGGATCGCCGCGGGCGGGTTCAACGACCGCGCCGTCGCCGGCCTCGCGAACCCGACGGCCGTGGATATCAAGGTCCTGCCCGGCGGCGACGAAGTGGTGGCGCAGGTCTTCTTCCGGAGAGGTTTCGAGGGTCCACCCGGACGCGCCCACGGCGGCATCGTGGCCGCGACGTTCGACGACGTCACCGGGTTCATCATCGGCCGGATCGGCCAACCGGCGTTCACCGGCGAGTTGACGGTTCGCTACGTGAATGCAGTGCCGATCGAGACGCCGATCGAGATCCGGGCCCGCCTCGACGGCCAGGAGCGCCGCAAGCTCTTCATCAGTGCCGAGGCCACCGCGGACGGTGTGGTGGTCGCCACGTGTAAGGCCATCTACATCACCATCGACCCGAGCGTCTTCGCCGCCGCCCCCGACCCGCGCTGACCCCCCGCCCCGCCGCCCCTCTGACTTTCGTGCACTTTGGGGACCCCGGGGTCCCTGAACTGCACGAAGGTCGGGCGCTGCTCGTGACGAGTCAGCCCAGGAATTCGGTGACCACGCCGAAGTAGTCCTGATACGGGCGGGCGCGTTCGCGCCACTCGGCTTCGTCGAGGCCGGTTGCGGCCCACGTGTAGGTGTGGACGCCGTGCGCACCTTGGGGGTTGGCCTTCAGATAGTCACGCATGCGCGCCTCGGTGTCGGCGGTGAGTTCGAGGCCGAGCGCGTCGTAGATGGCGCCGATGGTGCCGAACGGGTCCTTCATGAACTCGCTGAACTGCAGGTCGACGACGCGAGCAGGGTCGACGGTGCCGTCGGCGCGAACCGCGACCGAACGGTCGAGCCCGTCGATGATGTACTCGCCGAACTCGGCTGCCGCCTCGGGGATCGTGGTGCGGTCGGTGGCGAGCTGGCGCAGCTTCGCCACGAGTGAGCTGATCGACGCGATGATCCGCAACGGATCCCGGTGGGTCTGGACGAGCACGGCGTTGGGGTACTCGGCGAGCAGTGCGCCGAGCGACCAGATGTGACCGGGTGACTTGATGACCCAACGATCCGTCGGGTGCCGGGACTGGAGGTGCTGAAGGAAGATGCGGTGCCACGCGTACAGCGGTGCCATGTCGGCTTCGTGCAGCAACCAGCGGCCGTAGCTCGGCACGCGGTACTGGGTGGGGAAGATCATCGAGCGGAAGTTCGAGCCGGTGATGCGAACACATTCTTGCGGGAGGCGCGCGCCCATCGGGTGCATCGCCCGGAACCCCGGCAGCACGAGGTCCACCATCTCGAGCGTGGCGTCCACCTCGGCGATGCGCGGGTCCGTGTGGTAGGTGGCGGTCTCGGGCGGCGGTGACGGGTGGTCCACCTCCCACGTGAGCGGGACCCGGGTCTCGGGATCGAGGGCCAGCAGATCATGGAGGATGGTGGTGCCCGTGCGACCCTGGCCGACGATCACGATCGGTGGCGCCACGTCGGCGCGTGCGATCTCGGGATGTCGGTTGCGTTCGGCGGTGATCGTGAGCCGGTCTCGCAGGTAGCCGGTGATATCGCCGGGGACCATCACCTGACCGATGTCGTTGAGCTCGGCTTCCCGGTCCAGCGCGTCGACGAGTACTTCGAGTGGCTCCCGCCAGGTTGGAGCACCGAAATCATCTGAACCGGCCTCGGTACAGGCGGCGTCGATCAGGGCGTCGATGTCAATGGCCATGACTCGGACCCTAGTGATAAACGAACGTTTCGACTCCAGGGGTGACCATGGCACATGACGACAGTGAGAGCCGAGTTGCGTTCGCCGAGTTGCTGGCGACGCTGGGCGAAGTTGCGGACCGCTACGGCGGCGAGGAATGGGGGATCGCCGGGCCCGAGGACACCGCCGGCGCGTTGCGCGCCGTCGCGCACTTGCTCGAAGGCGGACTGCTCGGCCATTTCGAGGACGACCCGACCACGCCGGTGTTCCGCCCGATCGTCAGCACCACGCGCAAGAGCCTCGGCGACAACGCCGACGCCATCTATTTCGACACCGCGGTGTCGAACGTGCACCAGTACCTCGTGACCGGGAACACGGCGGGCGCGATCTACACCAGCTTCACTCTCGAAGAAGGCGGCGGTGACGGCGGCTATCCCGATCGCACCGGCGGGATCATCAACGACACGCAGTTCGACGTCGACGCGGCCGGAGATTTCGCCATTCGCCTCGGTGGGCCCGCGCAGGACCGGAACTGGATGCCGCTGACGGATGCGACCACGCGCATCACGTCGCGCCACTACTGGGAAGAGCAATGGCGTCCGGGCGCCGAGCCGGTGCGCGATGTGCAACTCGCCGTCGAAGTGATCGGCGCGAACGAACCACCACCACCGCCACCGTCGGACGAGTCGGTGGCGGCCGGGCTCCGCCGCGTCGCCAACTACGTGGCGTCGCGCACCGTCGGCATGGGCCCCCCGGGTACACGCGTGCAACCGGCGTTCGTGTCCACTGAACCCAACGTGTTCCCCGCGCCGGTCACGCCGTCGGATCACCCGCTCGCTGCGATCGACGCGGCGTACTCCATGGCGCCGTACGTACTCGGTCCGGACGACGCGCTGGTCATGCGCGCCCGGTGGCCCGAGTGTCGATGCGCCAACGTGATGCTCTGGAATCGCTACCTCCAGACCTACGATTACGTGAACCGTTCGGTGTCACTCAACCGGGCCCAGGTGCAGCTCGATGACGACGGGTGGTTCACGGTGGTCATCGCCCATCGCAACCCGGGCGTCGCCAACTGGATCGACACCGAGGGAAAGTGGTTCGGCCTCGTCTTCTGGCGGTTCATGCTGCCCGAGGGGGAGATCGAGACCCCCCAGGCCCGCGTCGTCCCCGTCGATTCCCTCGTGCCCTGACCCGCTTCTCCCGCTCAACCGACGCGTGTTCTGCAAGCTGGGGCTTGCGTCTTTGGTGCGAGTTGCGGGAGGGGGTGGGTTATTCCTCGGTGATGGCGTAGTGGTTGACGTAGTGGGCGAAGGTGGCGCGCACGTGGTCCTCGTCGAGGCCGACGGACCCGAACGTGTAGGTGTGCGCTCCGTGCTTGGCGCGCGGCTTGTTCGCCAGGTAGTCCCGGATGCGGGCGTCGTGCCCGGTCGGCCAGGCGAATCCGAGCTGCTCGTAGAGGCCGTGGAGTTGCGCGACGGGATCGGCCATCAGATCGAGGAAGTGGGAGTCGACGATCTGATCGGCCGGGATCGACCCGTCGGACCGTTGCGCGATCGCGCCGTCGAGGAACATCTGGTAGGTGATCTCCATCATCGGTCCGAGCGCGGCCACGTCGACCGCATCGCTGCGCATGAACCGCACAACGCCGAGCAGACTCGTGAGCGACGCGATGAACTTGCGCGGATCTCGGTGCGTGTGGATCACGAGCGCGTCGGGATACTCGGTGAAGAGCTGGGGCAACGTGGACACGTGCGCGGGTGACTTCAACAACCAACGGCGCGTCGTACCGTCGGCGAGAGGACCGCGAGGATCGCCGGCGTACTGGAACGTCGCCAGCATGCGGCGGTGGAGCTGGTAGACGCGCCCGAGTGCGTCCAGATGTTCGAGCTGCCATCCCGTGAAGCTCGGCGTGTCGTAGTGCATCGACCAATACGGTCCGGCGAAGTCGTACGCAAGGAAGTGCACGCACTCGCACGGCAGGTCGGTCGCGAGCTCGTGCATGGTCATGAAGTCGGGGTGGATGTCGGCCCAGAACTCCTGCTCGGATTCCGCGAGGCGTCGCCGTTCCGCACGGTCCGCCGCGGGATCTGCGAGCCGAGGTAAAGGCTGCACCGCTTCCCAAGCGATCGGCGCTCGCAGCCCGCCATCGAGGGCGAGGAGTTCCAGGAGAATCGTGGTGCCGGTGCGCGGCGGGCCGACCACGAAGAGCGGCGCATCGATTCGTTCGTCCTTCACGGCGGGTGTGGCCGACCAGTGGGCCTGGAGTCGGAGCCAGGTCTGGAGCATGCGCGTGATCTCGGCGCGGGTCAGGACGCGCCCGAGGAGGTGCAGGTTGGCTTCCCGGTCGACGGAGGCGACGAACTCTCGGTACGCCGTCTCCCATCCCGGCCATTCGTCGGCGCCGATGTCGGTGAGGCCGGTCGTGCCCCGGGCGATAGCAAGGAGCGCGTCGGCGTCGAGCGGCACGAGTGAGCGAGGATCACCCACCGCGTCGCCGAACAGATTCAGCCGTCGAACCCAATCCGGGTGCTCCATGGTCATCCGCCTCGCCGGTCAGCTCGTCGACAAATCGTGCGCCGAGTCAAGTTTTGGGTGGTTCACGGCCGAAAAGGATGAAGGACCCGAATCAGTCGTCGGAAGGGGTCAGGTGAGCACTCGGACAGAACCGTCGAGCCCCGCGGCCAAACAGACCTTGGACGAGTTGGTGGCCAGCCGCACCGCGCCGAAGCTACCGGCCGCACCGGTGTTCCGGCGGGAGGTCGTTCCCGTGCCCGAGGTGGGACGCGGTCGCAAGGGAGCCTCGGACCTCGAAGCGGCCATTCGCGCCAACGCCGAAGCCGCCGAAGAGGCGCGCCGGGTGGCCCTGGCCCAGCGCCGGGCGCTCGAGGAAGTGGCGGCCCAGCGGACCACGATCGAGAAGCAGCTGGCCCGACTGCGGCGGGAAATGGCCGAGGAGCGCTCGGAGCACGAGCGGCTCGTGGCCCAAGCTCGGTATCGGGCGACTCAGGAGGAACGCCGTCGGCACGACACGACGGCCGACGGCGGCTCCGACATCACCACCAACGTGATCGCGAGCGCGACGCCGACGGCCCCTTCACCGGCATTTCGGGCGGTACAGGGCCAGATCGCGGAACGGGAGCAACTCGGCGAGTCGCATCGACAACGGTTGCTCGAAGCCCTGCGGGAGCGGGATGCGGCCCGACTCGAACTCCAACGGGTTAGCGACGCCCGCACGCATGCCGAGCGCCGCCTCGAACGGGTCACCGAGGTCCTGCATCGGGCGACGAGTTCCTCCGGGCCGGCGCCGGCGGGTGGCGACGGCGTGGACACGCAGGCGGTGCGAGCACTCCGCGATGAGTTGGCGGTGGCGATCGCGCGCGCCAAGTCTGCGGAATCTCGCACGAACGAACTGCGCGACGAGATCGACGCAGTCAAGAATCAGCGGGTCTCGACGACCGAGTCGCTCGAAGCAACCCGGGACGACCTCGATCGTGCCCGCGACGAGCTGGGTTCGCTCCAAGTGCGACTGATCGAAGTCGAGGCCGAACAGCGCAAGGGCGCGCCGGACGAGGATCGGATCGAAGTCGCACAGACTCGGGCGCGGGAGTTGGAAGCCGAGGTCGAATCCGCGCGTGATCGCGCGGCCGCCGCGGAGCGTCAGGTGCTGGAGCTGGCCGCATCACTCCGGTCCACGACGGATCGCGCGGAGCTGTCGGTCTCGGTGACCCAGGACCTCCAGCGCGAGTTGGCCGATGCGGAGCGGCGCCGCGCGGCGGCCGAGTCCGACGCCATCGCGGTGGCGACACGCATGCGTGACGCGGAAGCCGCGTTCGAAGCGCGCGCGACGCGCCTCGAAGCGCAGCTGAGCGAGGCGGTCATCGAGCATGGGCATCACGCCGTTGACTTGGAGGCCACCCATGCGGCCACCGCGGCCGAGCTGACCTCCGCGAGCGCGCAGGCCGAGCATCTGGCGCGTGAGATCGACGAGGCCCACGCGCGGGCCGAAGCACTCGAAACCGAGTTGGTGGGTCGAGACGCCGAACTGTCCGCCGTCGCCGGCGAGTTGTCGCAGCGGGACGTCCGGTTGCAGGAGACCGAGCGCGCGCTCGCCGCGACGACGGCTGAGGCCGACGTCGTTCGGGCCCGGTGCGACGAGTTGGCCGACGCGCTGGCCTTCGCCCGGGACCAGGCCGGCGCCGCCGAGACCGCGCTCCGTGGCGCGCACGATGACGCCGGCCAGGCGATGGTGGTGGCCGAAGCGGCGTTGGGCACCGCCCGGGCCGAGCGCGATGTCGCGGTTGCCCAGGCCGATTCGCTGACCCTGGAGCTCGCCCAACTCCGAACCGCGCTCGAGGCGCTCGACGCGCAGATGGCCGAGCGTGAGCGCGAGATGCTGACGATGGATACCGAGCATCACGACGCGCTCACCCGACTCGACGAGCTCGGCCGGGAACTGGTTCATCTCCGGACCGATCGTGATCAGCTGGTGGCCCGATCCGACGACGTTGTGGCGCGGTGTGAACACCTCGAGTTGGAACTCGATGTTGCCCGCGTGCGCGCCGACGAGTTGGAGGCGACGCGTTCGGCCGACCGTCGAGCCGCCGAACAAGTCATCGAGGTCCTGCGGATCAAGGCCGAGTCCGCTACCGCTCGTGCCATCGCGGTGGAGTCGGAGTTGCACGACGCGCGACTGGTTGCGCAGGCACGACCAATCGAACTCGTTGTGCCCGAACTCGTTGTGCCCGAACGAGTTGTGCCCGAACCCGTTGTGCCGGAGCCGGTGGAAGCGTCGGCCGACCCACTGGCCGCGGAACATCCCGACGACGACGCGCCTCGGGCGCCGTCGGAGTTGCGTCGAGCGGTGTTTGCGAGCTTGACCGAACTGGCCGGGGACGGCTGACCCCGGGCGTCGGGTTCCGGTTGTTCAGTGGTCGAGATCAGGGCTCGTCGAGCACCGCAGCACCGAGATCGGGGAAAACCTTGGCGACCTTGGTCAGCAGGTATTGGCCGTAGGTACCGTCGACGGCGTGGACGTCCGCGCCGTCCCAACGCGCCGGCGCGTTATGCGCCGCGGGTGCGATCGAGCCGGGGAGCGGGAGCGCGCTGATCGGTGCGTCCCAGTCGGGATCGAAGAAGAACGGAATCGAGATCCGGTCACCGTCACTCGGCGAACGGACCTGATGCGCGGTGGAGCGGTAGCCGCCGCCGGTCAGGCGCTCCAACATGTCGCCGATGTTGCAGATCAGGGCGGCCGGGTCGGGCGCGACCGCAACCCAGCCGCGTTCGGTCCGGACCTCCAGGCCGCCGCGATCGTCCTGCCAGAGGATCGTGAGGAATCCGTAATCCGTGTGTTCGGCTACGCCGGCGGTCGGGCCGTCGGGTACCGCCGCCGGATAGCGGAACAGGCGGAGCAGGACGACCGGGTCCTGGAACCAGCGTTGCGGCAGCAGGTCCGGGCCGAGTCCGAGACCCACCGAGATCGCGCGGGCCAAGTGGTGTCCGAGCCGCTCCAACTCACCGAGGTACGCGGTGAGGACGGGCCGCAGTTCGCTCGGCTCGGCGGGCCAGAGGTTCGGGCCGTGGAGCGGTACGCCCGCGCGCACGCGCGCGTCGGTCGCATCGAGTTCCCGGCCGAAGTAGTACCCCTCCTTGTGGTCCGGTGCTCCCGAGGTCAACTCGCCGTGCAGCGGAAACCATCCTCGCCACGCTCGGCCACCGCGCGTCATGGCCACGGACGACTTCTCGGTGTCGGGACGGGCGAAGAACTCCCGGGCGAGCTGCGCCACCCGCGCGCCCCGTGCCGGATCGATGCCGTGATTGACCACGGAGAAGAATCCGACCTCCCGACAGGCCGTGTCGATCTGGGCGGCCACGGCGGAGATGTTGTCACCGCGAAGCAGCGGGGCCACGTCGATGCGAGGAACGTCGCTCGCCGAGTCCGTGGCTGGTCGATTCAAAGCGCGTCCTCCGTCCTGACCCGCGGACAATAGAACGAGTGTCCCCACTGCGACCTCGCCGGCGGTCCTACGGTCTGGTGCGTGGACCTCTTCGGCGGCGACGCGATGGCCGCGGGTTACGCGTCCTCGCGCCCGGCCGTGCACTCGGAGATCCTGGTCGCGGTGCAAGCGAGCCTGGACTTGCACCTCCCAGTCCGTCGGGTTCTGGATGTCGGCTGCGGCGCGGGTGCGTCGACCCGCGCGGCCGCGGCGTGGGGTCGGTCGGTGATCGGCGTGGATCCCGAGCCGCCGATGGCATGTGCCGCGCGTGCGGCGCGAGCTGCCGTGCCGGACGCGCAGTTCGCGGTGGGCTCGGCCGAGGCGATGCCGGTCAGCTCTCGATCCGTCGACGTGATCACCGCCGCGGGCGTGCTCAACTTCGTCGACCTCGCGAGCTTCGGTACCGAGGCGGAGCGAGTACTGACGCCCGATGGGATTGTCGTGGTCTACGACTTCGCGACGGGCGCGCGCAGCGCGGACGCGCCGGAACTGGCCCGGGGCTACCGGGAGTTCGCACGCCGCTGGCCACGGCCCGTCGGTGCTCGCGAGCCGGTGGA
>JANPMG010000144.1:0-58009 GCA_031422675.1 Acidimicrobiia bacterium
GCCGTAGGTCAGGACCCCGATCGACTTCTTTCCCAGCTGCTTGGCCATCCACGGGAGCTCGACCCCGACGCACCCGATACACAACGCGCCCGAGTTGCCGAACAGGTTCGGCTTGTTCCAGTCGCTGTTGATGTTCCAACCGAAGCTCGGGATCCCGGCCTTCTCCAGTTCGGCGGCGCCGCTGAAGTCGAAAATGGTCGCGTTGCCGGCGGAGGCGAAGACGTTGTCCTCGGTCAGCAGACCCTGGGTCTCCTTGAGGTTGTTGACCATCCCGTCGTCGCGCTCGGAGACGAGCTCCAGCTGGCGATCGTAGATACCACCCTCACGATTCACTTTCGCGAAGTACGCCTTCACCCCTTTGAAGATGTCGCCGTAGGGAGCGTTGAGCGCGTTGGTGACCGACGCGACGCCGCCGACGCGGATCGTGTCGCTCGTGACCCCGGGCTGGTCCACGGCGGTCTTCGTGTCCGACGGTTTCGTCGTCGACCCGGTCTCCTGGTCGACCTTCGGCGACGACGACGCGTTGCCACACGCGCCGGCGACGAACATCGCGGCGACCAACGCTGCGAACAGTTTCACTCGACCACGGCCACGCATCTGAGAACCCCCCGGTACTGACGCCGACATCGTTCGCCGGACTCTAACGGCATCTCATCCGGTCGGTCACGAGTGGCAGAATCGGGAGATGGGAACCCTTGTACTGCTCCACGCGCATCCGGACGACGAAGCCATCGCGACGGGCGGCACGATGGCGCGCGCGGCGGCGGAAGGGCATCGGGTCGTCCTGGTGTGTGCGACGCGCGGAGAACTCGGTGAGGTGGCCGACGGCTTCCTCGCGGCCGGCGAGTCGCTCACCGACCGGCGGGTCACCGAGGTACACGCCGCCGCCGAGATCCTCGGCGCGCAGCGCGTTGCGTTCCTGGACTACCGAGACTCGGGCATGGAAGGAGAGCCGACCGCCACCGATCCGGAATGCTTCGCGATGGCCGACCTCGAGGAAGCGGCGGCCCGGCTCGCGCAGATCCTCACCGAGGAGGGCGCCGAGGTCCTCACCGTCTATGACGAGCGCGGGAACTACGGCCATCCCGATCACATTCAGGTGCACCGAGTGGGCATCCGGGCCGCCGAGCTGGCCAACACCCCGCGCGTGTACGAAGCCACCGTGAACCGCGACCACTTCCTCATGTTGATGGCCGAACGGTCGGCGGAGTTGGCCGAGATCGATGGCGCGCCAGATCCCGAAGAAATGGACCTCGGCGTGCCGGCCGAACAGATCACCACGACCGTCGACGTGCGGCGCTTCGTCGCCCAGAAGCGCGCCGCAATGGCGGCGCACGCGAGCCAGATCCCCGAGGATTCGTTCTTCCTCCAGCTGCCCGAGGACGCGTTCGTCGCGGCCTTCGGACAGGAGTGGTTCATCCGTCGCGGTGCCGAGCGTGCCGAGGTCGAGGACACGCTCTTCCCGGCGAGCTGACTGCGGACGTCAGTTCTCACCGGCCCGTCGGCCACGGCGACGGGTTCCCCACGCGGTCGCCGACACTCGAAACGGCACCGACCGGTCCGAACTCCAAGGTGCGTACGGCGCCACGAGCAGTCCCGCCAACGTGACCAACACCAGGTCGTAGTTGACGCGCCAACCGGCAAAATCGCGCCACGCCTGGTCGAGGTCGGCCACCAACGGCACACCCGCCGCCTCGAGCTCGCGGCACGCACCCTCCCACTCCTCCCGACTGATGGTGATCGGGTCGTTCGGCGCCGGATCGCGCGGGTGGGCGATCGAGAAGTAGTCGGCGATCTCCCGTAGGGCGGTGTAGCCGGACCGAACGAGCAATCCCGCCATCGGTTGAAAGGGCACGTCAACCGTCGAGTTGATGAGGGCCGCGGTGTCGAGGATCGCACCGGCAGTGGTGATCCAGGAGCGATCCGGGATGGGCGAACGAAAAAAGTTGAGGAGCGGCAACGAGGTGTGGGTCTCCTCCAGCTCGGCGAACCAGAGCTGATAGCGCTCCCAGAGGTCATCAAGGTCGTCGATTCGCCCGATGCGATTGGCCCGCGCCAGGAGCTCGACCGCACGCGGGGGTGTCCCCGCGCGCGAAGCGAGATACGCGACGAGCACCTCGCGACGTGAGAACGAGGCGTAGAGCGTCGGGAGGTACGCGATGAGCAGCGCGACGAGCCCGAGGCCGAACGACGCGGCCGCGAACGACACGACGATCGCCACCGTTCCTGCGGGGCGGGCAAAGCCGAGCGTGAACAGCGACGAACCCGCGGTGGTGAGCGCGTCGACGATCCCGTTGTCCTCAACCGCAAGGAAGATGCACGTGAATGCACCGACGAGCATCGCGAGCCAGACGGTCACGAGCCCGAGCAACACCATCGGGGAGTACATCGCGAGCACCCGATCGCGTTGTTCGTAGGTGGTCGCAAACCGGATTCGGAGATCGAAGAGCTTCCGGATCGCCACCGAGATCATGCGGGTGAGCCGCACGACGGCACCACGTGGGAGGACGAACGTCCGGACCGCGGCGTCGACGACCACCGCGATGAGCACCAGACCCACCACCCAGAGCGCGACATCACCGAGCACCGCCACCGTCAATCCTCGTCCGGGCGCGGCCGCACGCGATTTCGTTTGACGCTCGACCGCACCTGCTTGGACCGGAGGCGATCCTCCCGGGCACCACGACTGGGCTTGGTGGCCCTGCGGGGCGCGTCCACCCGCAACCCGGCGGCGAGTTTGGCGACCAGCCGGGTCAGCGCAACCTCCCGATTACGCGCCTGGGACCGGCTGTCGGCCGCGACCGCCCGGACCACCGGGCCGCACCGGTTGGTGATCAGCGACCGCTGCCACGGTGAGAGCGACCCACAGTGGCGGAGGTCCACGAGGACCTCGACGCGCGTGTCGGAGGTGTTCGCGTGCTGGCCGCCGGGACCTCCGGACCGACTCACCCGCCAGACGAGCTCGGCCGGATCGAGCCACGCCGACCCCGAGATCCGGATTCGGCGCTCGATCACCGGACTGAAGGTAGTGGGCGTGACCGGACACCGGGAAAGAATCCGTGCAGGATGTTTGACAACCGCGACCGCACTTCCTACGTTGCGGGACTTCAGGCGGATCGGGCATGATCCGGGCCGCGCAATCGATCAGCGCAACACACACATCAACACCACACCAACGTCGGCGCAACTGTGTCGGCCTCATCGGGGGGAAAACGTGCGAGAGAATACGGCAGCGCGCCGGAAGGCGCCCTTCTTCTTTATTGCACTGCTCACAGTGTTGGCGCTGGTCGTCGCGGCGTGCGGCGGTTCCACCGCCAAGACCACCACGGACGGCGGTGACAAGAACGCCGGCAAGCCCCAGTACGGCGGCACGATGACCTACAGCATCGAAGCCAAGACCACCGCGTTCTGCCCACCCCGTGGGCAGTTCGCGATCGCCGCGATCATGGTGGTGAGCGCGCTCTACGACACGCTCACCCAGCCCACCCAGGACCCCAACGTCTACGCGCCGTACCTGGCGAAGTCGGTCACCGGCAACGCCGATTCCACCGAGTGGACCATCGTGGTGCGCCCGGACGTGACGTTCCATGACGGCACGCCGCTCGACGGCGCCGCGGTCAAGCAGAACATCGACGCGTGGAAGCAGGGCATCCTCCTCAACTTCGTCTACCAGGACATCGACAGCACCACCGTCACCGCGCCGGACACCGTCGTGGTCAAGACGAAGCGGCCGTGGGTGGACTTCCCGGCCTTCCTCTGGACCTCCGGCCGGACCGGTATCGCCGCGCCCGCCCAGATCAACTCCGGTCCGGCGTGTGACACGAACCTCATCGGAACCGGGCCGTTCAAGCTCAAGAACTTCGACCCGACCACCGGTGACGTCAGCACCGTGAAGAACCCCGACTACTGGCGCAAGGGCCTCCCCTACCTCGACGCCCTGAACTTCAAGCCCAACGAGCAGAGCGCGTCACGCATCACCGGGATCCAAGGCGGGGACCTCGACGCCACCCACAGCAGCGGCGGCAAGGACCTCAACGAGGTCAAGTCCAAGGCTCCGAACGCCACGATCGTGGCCGAGCCCGACGGTCGGATGGAGATCTCCCACCAGCTGATCAACGTGACCCGGCCCCCGCTGAGCGACCTCAACGCTCGTAAGGCGGTCGCCCTCGCGGTGGACCGGGACCGGCTCAACCAGCTCGCCAACGAAGGCACCAGCCGGCTGGCCGATCAGGTCTTTGACACCAAGATCATGGGGTACCTGCCCAACCTCAAGTACCCGAAGCAGAACATCGAAGAGTCCAAGAAGCTGGTGGAGGCGTACAAGGCGGCCAACGGTGGCCAGTTCACGTTCGAAATCCAGTCCACGTTCGACCAGTCCACGCAAGCCTTGTTCCAAGAGGTGAAGCGCCAGTTGGCGGTCGTGGGCATCACCGTCGTGTTGCCGAGCCCGGTGGACCAGGCGACCATCATCAGCAAGGCCATCGGGGGCGGCGTCGACAGCTTCGGCTGGCGCAACTACCCCGGCCAGGACCCGGACACGCTCTACGTCTGGTTCTACGGAAAGTCGGTGGTCAACTTCAACAAGGTCGACGACCCGATCATCAACAAGGCCCTCGATGACGGGCGCACCACCAGCGACCCCGAACTCCGCACGAAGGCGTACGAGACGTTCAACAAGCGGATGACGGACCAGCTCTACAACTTCTGGACCTGGTACACGCAGTGGTTCGTCGCCACACAGTCCAACGTTCACGGCATCGTGGGCGAACCGCTGCCGGACGAGGACGGGAAGGCCACCGGCGACGCGGTGCCGATGATCGCGGGTATTCACCAGACCGTCGGGATGTGGAAGTCCAAGTAAGGAACGAGAGAGCAAGGCGCGAACGACGAGTCGGATGAGCTTGGAGGTGCACACGTGAGAACTGCGTTCTTCAAGCTCATCCGGCTCGTCGTCGTCGTCTTCATCGTCACGTTCCTGTCGTTCTCCATGCTCAAGCTCCAGGAAGCGACCACGGGCTCGACGATCATCGAGAAGATCGCGCCGTTCGGTAGCCCCGCGGCCAAGCAACAGCTCGCCGATTCACTGCATCTGGACGACCCGTTCTTCGTCCAGTACGGGCGGTGGCTCGGCAATGCGGTCCAGGGCGATTTCGGGCTGAAGTACACCGGTACCGGCGACAACGCCACCACCGGCACTCCGGTCAGCACGATCGTCGGCAAGAAGCTTCCAGTCTCGATCGAGTTGATGATCTACGCCCAGATCCTGGCGCTGCTGTTCGCCCTGCCACTCGGGATCTACACCGCGTACCGGAACGGCTCCCGGTTCGACAAGATCACCAACATCGTCATGTTCGCCATGCTGGCCATGCCCGCGTTCCTGGCCGGCTTGGCCCTCCAGCTGTGGGCGGCGAAGAATCCGAACGCGGGGTTCCCCACCCAGTACACGGGAGTCGACGATTTTCCACTCACCCCATTCACCGGTGAGAACTTCAAGCAGATGCTGCTCCCCACGGTCAGCCTCGCCATCGCGCAGATCGCGGTCTACATGCGGCTGCTGCGTTCGGACATGATCGCCACACTGCAAGAGGACTTCATCACCACCGCGAAGTCCAAAGGCATCCCCGCTCGGCGCGTGCTCATGCGGCACGCGTTCCGGCCGTCGAGCTTGACGCTGCTCACCGTTGCCGGCCTGAACGTGGGTGCGCTGATCGGCGGTGCGATCATCGTCGAACAGATCTTCAACCTCCCCGGCATTGGGGACGAGTTGGTCCGGTCGATCCTTGGCAGCCAGGTCATCGAGACGCAGGCGATCATCGCCATCATCGCCATCATCTACGTGCTCGTGAACTTCCTCGTCGACATCCTCTACACCGTCCTCGACCCTCGGATCCGCCATGCCCGTGCAATCGCCTGACGGCGGGCAGGACGTCGCCACCGCGCTCGCGCGCGACGAGGCGGCGTCACCCGCCTTCCCGAACCCGACTGCGCTGGCCATGGCCGCGGTCGAAGCCGACCCCGGCCGATCGACGAAAAAGGGAATCGGCGTCGGCGGCTGGCTCAGTGTCGCCTGGCTCGTCCTCCTGGTCCTCGTCGGAGTCATCGGCTGGGTCACCGACCAGAAGTTCCCGGGCTTGCCGGATCCGAGGAACGACGTCGGCGATTTCAAGCTCGGCATGTTCTCGTCCGGCCACCTCTTCGGCACCGACGGCAGCGGACAAGACGTGCTCTCGTTGACGGTGAACGGCACCTATGCGTCGATGTTCATCGGCGTTTTCTCGGTGTTGGCCGGCTTCGCGGTGGGTGGACTCTTCGGCATCCTCGCCGGCTATTTCAAGGGTCGGGTGGGCGCGGTCCTCGGATCGACCACCGACATTCTGTTGGCCTTTCCGCCCCTCGTCCTGGCCATCTCGATCGTGACCTTTCTCGGGAACTCGCTCCTCTGGGTCACCGTCGCCCTGGCAATCGTCTCCGTCCCGGTGCTGTCGCGCATCGCGCGGGCCGCCACCCTCTCGTGGGCGGAACGCGAGTTCGTGACCGCGGCCCGGGCCCAGGGCGCGAAGCACGGACGCGTGATGGTCAAGGAACTGGTCCCCAACGTGCTGCCGGCGATGCTCTCGATCGCGCTCCTCGGCATCGCCGTGGTCATCGTCGCCGAAGCCGGTCTGGCCATCGTGGGTGCCGGTGTGAACCCGAACACCACGATCACCTGGGGTTCGATCATCAACACCGGCCGGGACGACATCGATTCCGCGCCCCACATCGTGCTCATCCCGTCCATCGTCATCTTCATCACCGTGATGGCGCTCAACTATCTCGGCGACGCACTGCGGGCCAAGTTCGACGTTCGGGAGAGCGCCCTGTGAGCGAGGGGATTCGATGAGTCCGCGTCGGCGGCGGTCCAACATCGGTACGGAGCGGTTCGAGCCCGCACCGCTCGACGGGCCGCTGCTCGAAGTCAAGGACCTCAAGACCGCGTTCAAGACCCCGCGCGGTCTCGCGCGCGCCGTCGACGGTGTGACCTTCTCGCTGGAACGGGGCCGCACCATCGGCATCGTCGGCGAATCGGGCTCAGGGAAGTCGGTGCTGTCGCGCAGCATCATGGGCCTCCTCCCCCGCAACAACATCGTGCGATCCGGCCAGGCCCTCCTCGAAGGCCATGACCTCGTCACTGCGTCGGACGAGCAGCTCCGCGCGCTTTGGGGTTCGCAGATGGCGATGGTGTTCCAGGACCCCATGACATCGTTGAACCCGGTCATGAAGATCGGGAACCAGATCACCGAGGTTCTGCGCCAACACCTCGACATCACCAAGGACTACAGCCGTGAGCTCGCGCTCGCGCTCCTCCAGTCGGTGGGTATCCCGGAAGCCGAACGTCGGCTCAACGAGTACCCGCACCAGATGTCGGGCGGTATGCGCCAACGGGTGGTCATCGCGATCGCGATCGCGTGCGGACCGAAGCTGCTCTTCGCCGACGAACCGACCACCGCGCTCGACGTGACTGTGCAGGCCCAGATCCTGGACCTGCTCCAGGAACAGCAGCGCGAGCGCTTCATGGCCATGATCCTCGTCACCCACGACCTCGGTGTGGTGGCGAGCCGGGCCGACGACATCGCGGTGATGTACGCCGGGCGCGTCGTCGAGACCGCCCCCACCCGCACGTTGTTCCGCGCGATGTCACATCCCTACACCGAAGCCCTGATGCGTTCGATCCCGAAGCTCTCGGCACCGAGCCATACCCGCCTCACTGCGATCGGTGGGCGCCCGCCGGACATCATCGACCCGCCACCGGGTTGCAAGTTCTCAGCTCGCTGCCCGTACGTGCAGGACAAGTGTCGGACCGAGGAGCCACCGTTGCTCGATTCGGCCGAGCCGCATCACGCATTCCGGTGTTGGTTCCCGGTGGGCACACCCGAGAACCGCGCCGCACTCGAAGCCAACCAACGTGCGGGACTCGCGTCCGCAATGGCGATGATGGGAGCCAACTGATGGCCGGGAGCGGTACCGCGCACCTCCGGCCCGCAGCCGAAAGCGTCCTGCGTATCGAGAACCTGCTGGTCGAGTTTCCCGTCGGGCGGGGCGGCCTGAAGGTCAACGCGGTCACAAACGTGAGCATCGACGTGCTCCCCGGCGAGACACTCGGGCTCGTGGGAGAGTCTGGTTGCGGCAAGTCCACCATGGGCAAGGCCGTCATGCAGCTGGTGCATGCCACCTCCGGGTCGGTGCTCTTCGAAGGCAAGGAACTCACGACCCTCTCCGGATCGGACCTGCGCGAGACCCGTCCGAAGCTCCAGATGATCTTCCAGGACCCGATCTCGTCGCTGAACCCGCGCCGGCGCGTCCGCGACATCGTGCGCGAGGGCCTCGACATCTGGAAGATCGGCGACAAAAGCTCCCGCGCCCGGCGCGTCAACGATGTGCTCGAGACCGTGGGGATCGACCCCGCCGTCGCCGGGCCGAAACGGCCCCATGAGTTCTCCGGCGGCCAGTGTCAGCGGATCTCGATTGCGCGAGCCGTCGCCACCGAACCGAAGCTCATCATCTGTGACGAGCCGGTCTCGGCGCTCGACGTGTCGGTGCAGGCTCAGATCCTGAACCTGCTCGAAGACATGAAACGCAAGTACGGGCTCACGTTGATCTTCATCGCCCACGACCTCGCCGTGGTGAAGAACGTGAGCGACAAGGTCGCGGTCATGTACCTCGGCAAGCTGTGCGAGTTCGCGGATCCCGACACGCTGTATGCGAACCCTGCGCACCCCTACACCGCTGCGCTCCTGAGCGCGATCCCCGAGCCGGACCCCGAGATGGCCGGTGCGGCGCGCGCCGGCGTCGGCGGCGAGATTCCGTCGCCCCTGTCACCGCCCTCCGGATGCCGCTTCCGAACCCGGTGCCCGGCCGTCACCGACATCTGCGCCAGTGAAGAACCGATGATGCGCGAGGTGCGCCCCGCGCACTTCGTCGCGTGTCATCACCCCCTCGGCGAGATCACCGTCGCCGCCCCGACCATCGCTGATCCGGGCGGGTCAGATCCGGCGCCGGCACCCGACCTCACCAAAGCGGGAGCGAGGAAGGCCGCGCCACCGGCACCCGCGTGGACCCCGCCCGTCGTGTCGCCCGAGCCCCCGGTGACCACGTCAGCCCCACCGCGATTCGATCCGCCGCCCGCACCCACACCGACCGGCGCGCCCACGATTGCGCCGCCGCTGGTACCTGAGCCCGAGCCGGGTCCGATTGCGGCCCCGCCGCCGATGCCACCGGCGTACGAACCACCCCCACCCGCGGCACCACCGGCGTACGAACCACCCCCACCCGCAGATTCGTGGCTGTCGCCCGAACCGACGCCAGAACCCGCGCGACCCCCGATCGTCGATTGGACGCCCGAATCCACGTCCGTGGTCGCCGCAGCGCAACCCGCACCCGCCGCGGCGCCGGTCTTCGAACGGCCGGCATCACCACCTGCTGCGCCGATCGTGGAGACGCCGCCGACGAGTTCAACGCCGGAACCGGCCGAGACGGTGTCCGACCTCCCCCCACCCGAACCGACACCGCCGGATGTCGCCGCGCTCGACACGTTGCTGCCGAATCGCTCCAAGGGTGGCTCGATCAAGCCCGAGCACTGACCGCCCCCGTCAGAGGTCGACGATCCGGTCGGTGTGCACCGCGTCGAGCAGACGTCGGTCGTGGCTCACGAGGAGCAACGTTCCGTCGAAGCTCTCCAGCGCCAGTTCGAGTTGCTCGATCGCGGCCAGGTCGAGATGGTTTGTGGGTTCGTCGAGCACCAGACAATTGACACCCGCGGCCATGAGCTGCGCGAGTTGCGCGCGGCTGCGTTCGCCGGCGGAGAGTTCGTCGCCGGGTCGGTGCACGTCGGCCGCGCCCAATCCGAACTTCGCGAGGAGTGAACGGGCGTTGCTCAGGTCCAGCCCCGATACGGCGATGAAGGCTCCGAGTAGCGGTTCGTCGGTCCGGAAACGTTCACGGGCCTGGTCCATCGACCCAACGGTGACGCCCGGCCCGAGGAACCGCCGGCCCGACGCGAGTGGGAGTTCGCCGAGGATGGCGCGCAACAGCGTGGTCTTGCCCGACCCGTTCGGACCGAGGATCGCCACCCGCTCCCCCGTCCCGATCTCCAAATCCACTGGGCCCAGCGTGAATGCGCCGCGCCGGATCACGGCCTGTTCCAGGCGCACGACCACGTCACCGCTGCGATCGTCGGCGGCCAGCTCCATGCGGAGTTCCCACCCCTCCCACGGTTTCTCCACCACGTCGAGACGCCCGAGCGCCCGCTCGGTCATGCGCGCCTTCGCCGCCTGCTTCTCGCTCCGCGCAGTCTTCGCGGCGCGCACGTGCTTGTCGGTCTCGCCACCCCGTTTGACCCGCGCTCGGCCCTCCTCGGACCACGCGCGCTGGTGACGGGCGCGTGCCGCGAGCGCATCCCGCTTCCCGATGTACTCGTGGTGTTGTTCGTAGCCGTGGCGGCGGGCGAGATCGCGCGCGGCGACGTAATCGGACCACCCGCCTGCGAACTCGACGCCGCGATGTGACGGCTCCTCGATTTCGAGGATGCGATCGACGGTGGCGTCGAGGAAGGCCCGGTCATGCGAGACCGTGACCACCGCGTTGGTGGAGGCGGTGATGAACCGCTCGAGCTGATCGAGTCCGGCGAAGTCGAGGTTGTTCGTCGGCTCGTCGAGCAGGAGGACATCGAACCGGCTGAGCAGGATCGCCGCCAGCGCCGCGCGCGCGAACTGTCCACCACTGAGCGCAGTCATCTCCGCGTCGAGACCCGCGGCGGGCAGCCCCACCTCGGCGCACACCTGTCCGATGCGAGCCTCGAAGTCGGCACCACCAACGGCGAGGAAATGGTCGAGTGCGTCGGAGTACTCGGTTGCCACCGAGGGGTCGGCGGCGAGCCGTTCGGTCCATTCGTCGAGCGCGTCGTTCGAGCGTTGCACGCCGGTACGGCGAGCGAGGTACTGACGCAGCGACTCACCGGGTCGTCCGTCGGGCTCCTGGGGCAGCAAACCGACCGTGGTGCTCGGCGGAACCCGCGTGACGCTCCCGCCGTCGGGCATCTCCACCCCGGCCAACACGCGCAGCAGGGTGGACTTGCCGATCCCGTTCGGGCCGACGATGCCCACCCGTTGCCCGGCTGCGACCGACAGGGAGATGTCGGCGAGGACGACCGCACCGCCGAGCGATTTCGAGACCGAACGAGCGCGGAGCACGGGCCCGACGTTACGCGGACCCGTGCCGTTCGCTCCGCTAGTTCGCCGACGGTTCGAGCGCCCACTCGAGGACTTCGGTGACGTTCTCGGCGAGGTGGAACGTCATGGTGTCCCGCACGGCCTCGGGCACATCCTCGAGGTCCGGTCCGTTGCGCTTGGGCAGGATCACCGTGGTGAGCCCGGCCCGCTGCGCCGCGAGCACCTTCTGCTTCACGCCGCCGATGGGCAAGACCCGTCCTTGCAGCGTGACCTCACCCGTCATGCCAACGTCGCTGCGGACCGCGCGTTGGGTGAGCTGGGACACCAACGCGGTGGTCATCGTCACACCCGCCGACGGTCCGTCCTTCGGGATCGCGCCCGCCGGGACGTGCACGTGGAACCGGCGAGTCTTCAACCCCTCGGCGTCAAGGCCCAACGCCACGGCATTGGCCGTCACGTAGGAGAGCGCTATCTGCGCCGATTCCTTCATCACGTCGCCGAGTTGGCCGGTGAGTTGCAGGCCGGGCTCACCGTCGAGTCCGGTGGCCTCGACGAAGAGCACGTCACCGCCGACGCCGGTGACCGCCAGTCCCGTCGCCACCCCCGGCGCTGCCGTGCGATCCGCGATTTCCTCGGCCTCGAACTTGGGCCGGCCGAGGTGACGGCGGACGAGGTCGTCGTCGACGACCACCGCAGTCGGCGCGTCCGCCACCGCGACACCCGCGGCCACCTTCCGGAACAGACGTCCGAGCTCGCGTTCGAGCGACCGTACGCCCGCCTCCCGGGTGTAGCCCGCGACGACGGTCCGGATAGCGCCTTCGTCGATGACCACTTCGCCGTTCCTCAACCCGTTG
Source organism: Acidimicrobiia bacterium (assembly GCA_031422675.1). Taxonomy (GTDB): domain Bacteria; phylum Actinomycetota; class Acidimicrobiia; order IMCC26256; family JAENVU01; genus JAENVU01. Next base: position 12,059 of record JANPMG010000144.1, read on the forward strand.
CGTTCGCGCTGGCGGGCCACGAGGTGATCATGCGCGATGGCCACCTTCTCGTCCTCGGTGTAGCCGTCGAGCCGCACCACTTCCATCCGATCGAGCAACGGACCGGGAATCGTGTCGGCGACGTTCGCGGTCGCGAGGAACAACACGCCAGACAGATCCAGGTCGATGTCGAGGTAGTGATCGCGGAACGTGTGGTTCTGCGCAGGGTCGAGGACCTCGAGCAGGGCGGCCGACGGGTCACCCCGCCAATCCGAACCGAGCTTGTCCACTTCGTCGAGCAGGATCACCGGGTTCATCGTCCCGGCTTCCTTGATCGCACGCGCGATCCGACCCGGCAGCGCGCCCACGTAGGTGCGCCGATGGCCGCGGATCTCGGCCTCGTCCCGCACCCCACCGAGCGCGATCCGCACGAACTTCCGTCCGGTCGCCCGGGCCACCGACTCGCCGAGTGAGGTCTTGCCCACTCCCGGCGGACCGACGAGGGCCAAGATGAGGCCACTGCCCCGGCGGCTATCCGATGGTGGCGCCTCGGTCGCCGCATCGTCGTCGGTCGCCGCATCGTCGTCGGGCCGGTCGGCGTCGGGACGGTCGAAACCGCGCTCGGCGCGCAGCTTCCGAACCGCGAGATATTCGACGATGCGGTCCTTCACGTCACCCAGGCCGGTGTGGTCCGCGTCGAGCACGCCGCGCGCGGCGGTCACGTCGAGGGTCTCGTCCGAGCGCGTCCCCCACGGCAGATCCAGCACCGTGTCGAGCCACGTGCGGATCCAACCGTGTTCGGGGTTCTGCTGGCCGGTACGTTCCAGCCGATCCAACTCACGCGTGACGGCGTCGCGCACGGCGTCGGTCAGCGGGGCTTCGGCCACCCGACGGCGATAGTCCTCGATGCCGTCGTCATCGTCGTCGCCCAACTCCTTGCGGATCGCTTGGAGCTGCTGACGCAAGATGAACTCGCGTTGGTGACGCTCCATTCCATCGGTCACCTCGTGGCGGATGCGGTCGTGGAGTGCGTGTTCGGCGAGCAGGTCCCGCGCCAGGCGCAGCGCGAGGTCGACCCGACGCTCGACGTCAGTGGCCTCGAGCAGTTCGAGCTTGCGCTCGCTCGCCAGGTCGCTCCAGGAACCGAAGCCATCGGCCAGCGCGGCGGCGTCGGCGACGGTGCGGAGCAACTCGGGCAGCCGACGCGAGTTCCGAGCCTCGGCGAGCACGGTCAAGACTCCGCGCAGCTCGGTGCCGAGCTCGTCGACGCGGGCGGATGGCGGCGGGTCGACGAGTTCGATCGCCTCCACCGACAGCCCGGCCCCGGTGGCCGCAACCCCGGCGTCGAGCGTCGCCCGGTGCAGACCGCGCAGGATCACCGCCGAGACCCCGTTCGGGAGTTCCCCGGCCTCTTCCACCTTGGCCACGGTTCCGACCTTGGCGTAGACGCCGTCGATCCGAGGCACCAGCAGGAGGCGCCCGTCGGCGCCCACCGCGCGGGCGACCGCGGCTTTGGCTTCGTCGGAGTCGAGCGTCAGCGTGAGCACGGTCTGGGGCAGGACCACTCCGGCGGTGAGGGGCAGGACCGGCAGGGCGAGGGTGTCGAGTTCGGCCATGGTGGCTCCGATCAGAGTTGAAGGTGATGCACTCAACTCCGGCCCGTCACCCGTTATTCCCGACCCCCCACGTCATATTTCGTGTGCGACCTTCGAGCAGTTCAGGGACCCCCATCTCCCCAAAGTGCACGAAAGTCGGAGAGGGAGGAGCTAAGCAGGGAGTTGAGACTCGATGGCGGAGACGAGGGTGGGATCCTCGGGGGTGACGGTGGGGCTGAACCGGCCGACGACTTCGCCCGCCGGGCTGATGAGGAACTTCTCGAAGTTCCAGCGGATGTCGCCGGTGTGCCCGTCAGCCACATCGGGGGCCTGCTCCAACTCCTCGTACAGGCCGTCCTTGTTGTCGCCGTTCACGTCGATCTTCGCAAAGAGCGGGAAGGTGACGCCGTAGTTGACCGAGCAGAACTCCTGGATCTCGTCCGCGGTGCCCGGCTCCTGCTCGAGGAACTGGTTGCAAGGGAAACCGAGCACCGTGAAGCCGCGACCTGCGTAGGTGTCCTGGAGCCGCTGGAGTCCTTCGTACTGCGGCGTGAGTCCACACTTCGACGCGACATTGACCACCAGCGCAGCCTTGCCCTCGTAGTCACCGAGGGACGCCTGGCTCCCGTTCAGTGCCTTCACGGGGTGGTCGTAGATCGCCATGGTGTGCTCCTGGGCCGGGGACGAAAGCGCGCATCCTAGATGGCACGCGCATGGTGGCACCGAGCGTCTCGAGCGCCACCGCCAACCTGTTCCCACGCGCGAAACGCGCCACTTCCGGCGCGCATGACGCGCGCAAAGCGGCTGGGTGAGGGGCTAGCGGGGGGCCAGCCGGTGTGGGGGTCAGGCGGTGCGGGGGTCAGGCGGTGCGGGGGTCAGGCGGGGGAGATCATGTCGGCGGGGCGCACGACGCGGTCGAAGTCCTCGGCCGAGATGGTGCCCAGAGCCATGGCCGCGGCCCGCAGGGTGGTGCCTTCGTGGTGCGCCTTCTTCGCGATCGCGCCGGCCTGGTCGTAGCCGATCACGGGATTCAGCGCGGTCACCACCATGAGCGACTCGTCCACGTACTGCTGGATCTGGGGCAGGTTCGGCTCGAGCCCTTCGATGCAGAACTCACGGAAGTTTCGGCACGAGTCCGTGAGCAGGTCCACCGAATGCAAGAAGTTGAAGATCATCACCGGCTTGAACACGTTGAGCTCGAAGTTGCCCTGCGATCCGGCCACACCGACGGCGGTGTCGTTGGCGAGTACTTGGACGCACACCATGGTGAGCGCCTCGGACTGGGTGGGATTCACCTTGCCCGGCATGATCGAACTGCCGGGCTCGTTCTCCGGGAGCAGGAGTTCGCCGAGGCCGGCGCGCGGACCGGAGCCCAGCCACCGCACATCGTTCGCGATCTTCATCAGGCTGACCGCCAACGTCTTCACGGCGCCGTGGGCGAACACGAGATCGTCATGGGCGGCGAGCGCGGCGAACTTGTTCGGTGCGGAGCGGAACGGCAACCCGGTGAGCTCCGCGATCTTCGCCGCCGCTCGGTCCGCGAACTCCGGGTGGGTATTGAGGCCGGTTCCCACCGCAGTGCCGCCGATGGCGAGGTCGAAAAGACCGCTGACCCCCTGTTCGATGCGGTCGAGATCGGCGTCGAGCTGGGCGACGTACCCGGAGAACTCCTGGCCGAGGGTGAGGGGCACCGCGTCCTGGAGGTGGGTCCGACCGATCTTCACGATGTCGGCGAACTCCTCGGCCCGAGCCGCGAGCGCGTCCCGAAGCGCCCGCACTGATGGGACCAGGCGGTGCCGAACCTCCTCGACCGCGGCGATGTTCATCGCGGTGGGGAACGTGTCGTTCGACGACTGGCTCATGTTCACGTGGTCATTCGGATGCACCGGCGACTTGGAGCCCATCTCGCCGCCGGCGAGTTCGATCGCGCGATTCGAGATCACTTCGTTGACGTTCATGTTGGTTTGGGTGCCGGAACCGGTCTGCCAGACGAAGAGGGGAAAGTCGTCCGCGAGCTGACCGGCGATGACTTCGTCGGCCGCGGTCACGATTCCCGAGCACAGGTCCTCGGCCAGTTTGTGAAGATCGCGGTTGACCAGCGCGGCCGCCTTCTTGAGCACCGCCATCGATCGGATCACCGCCACCGGCATGTGGTCGTCTGCAACCGAGAAATGGTGCAGGGACCGCTCGGTCTGGGCACCCCAGTGGCGATCCCGCGCGACGAGGATCGGGCCCATGCTGTCGGTCTCGACGCGCTGGCTCTCAGTGGGTTCCATGGTTCCCTTTCATCGCCAGTCGGGCGGGGGCGGTCAGCACGCGGACGGTAGTGCGCGCCCGGTCATCGATCGAGCACCGCGACGACCTCGACGTGACTCGTGTGCGGGAACAAGTCGACGGGTGTGGCGCTCGTCAACGAGAACCCCTCGGCGGCCAGGAGCGCGACATCGCGACTCAACGCCGCCGCGTCGCACGCGACGAGCACCACCCGACTCGCGTCCGTCCCGGCCACATGCGCAACCACATCGGCCCCGAGTCCGGCTCGACTCGGATCCGCGACGACGACCTCGGCCGGGATCGGTTCCCACCGACTGATGTCAGCTCGCTTCACGGTCACGTTGTCGGCCGCGAGGTTGTACTTCGCGTCCCGAACCGCGGCCGGGTTGCCCTCCACCGCGGTCACGGTCCGGCCCGGCCGCGCCAGCGTTCCGGCGAACAATCCGACGCCCGAGTACAGGTCCACGACCGTGGCCGCGGTCTCGGGCACGGCGTCGGAAACGAGGCGCGCGAGCGCGTCGGCGCCGTCGGCGCGGGTCTGGAAGAAGGACGTCGCCGAGATGCGCCAGCGCCGGCCCGCCGCCAGCTCGGCGAACATCGCGGTACGTCCGCCTTCGAGGTCGTCGGCGCCGATGGTGACCACGTCGTCGGGCAGCTCGAGGTAGCGGGTTGTCGGAAAGGCGATGACCAACCGTTCGCCGGTGCGCGCACCACAACGGATCTCGGCTTCCTTCACCGCGTCGAACTTCGCCTCGGCGAGCAACGACTCGATCAACGGGTGCGCAACGAGACACGAGTCGACCATGACCGGGTCGTGGGAATACGCGCGCCGGAACGCCGGCCGCCCCTTCACCATCAGCACCCGCACCGAGGTCCGAAAGTCCTCGTCGGGCAAGGCCACGGACGCGCCGACCACGCCCGCGGCGTCCTCGATCTTGCCGATACGAGTGAGCGCGTCGATCACGATGTCGCGCCGCAGCGCCCGTTGCGCGTCCGGCTCGATGTGCTGCCAGTCACAGCCCCCGCAACCCGCCGCCACGTGCGGACACGGCGGTGCCACCCGGTCCGCCGACGGTTCGATCACGTCGAGGATCCGAGCGCGTGCGAACGTCTTCTTCACGTTGTGGAGCTGGACGCGCACCCGCTCGCCGGGAATCGCGCCTTCGATGAGCACCACCCGCCCGTCGGCGTCGCGCGCGAGCGCCTCGCCCCCCGCCACCACCTTCTCGGCCAAAAGTTCGGTCATCTTTTCCGCTCTTGGCCCTGCGGGCCGGGCCGCTCGGGCCACGCTCCGCTGGCATACCGGCCGAATGCGTGCGCCCACTCCGCTCCACTCTTGCTCATCGAACCAACGGCTTGTACTTGATGCGGTGGGGCTGGTCGGCCTCGGCGCCGAGCCGCTTGTGCCGATCGACCTCGTAGTCGGAGAAGTTCCCCTCGAACCAGCGCACCTCGGAGTTCCCCTCGAACGCGAGCACGTGCGTGGCGATTCGGTCCAAGAACCACCGGTCGTGGCTGATGACCACCGCACAACCTGCGAACGCGAGCAACGCGTCTTCGAGCGCGCGCATCGTGTCGACGTCGAGGTCGTTGGTGGGTTCGTCGAGCAGGAGGACGTTGCCGCCCTGGGTCAACACCTTGGCGAGATGCAATCGGTTCCGCTCACCACCGGACAGCTTGCCGACGGGCTGCTGTTGGTCCGAGCCCTTGAAGTTGAATCCGGCCACGTACGCCCGCGAATGAATCTCTTTCCCGCCGACGACGATGTGTTCGGCGCCGCCGGTGATCTCCTCGAACACCGTCTTGCTCGCATCGAGCGAGTCCCGACTCTGGTCCACGTACGCGAGCTGGACCGTCGGCCCGACGCGCAACGCACCGGCGTCGGGGGCATCCGCGGCGTCGGCCGCATCCTTGGCGGCACCCGTCGCGGCGGCCGCGATGATCATCCGGAAGAGGGTGGTCTTGCCGGCACCGTTCGGACCGATCACGCCAACGATGCCACCGCGCGGCAAGGTGAACGACAAGTCGTCGATGAGCAACCGCTCGCCGAAGCCCTTCACCAGACCTTCGGCTTCGACGACGACGTCACCGAGGCGCGGACCGGCGGGAATCGCGATCACGAGTTGCTCGGCGCGCTCGGCCACGCCTTCGGCCTCGGCGGCCAGCGCTTCGTAGGCGTTGAGTCGAGCCTTGCCCTTGGCCTGGCGGGCGCGCGGCGCGAGGCGAATCCACTCCAGCTCCCGGGCCAAGGTGCGTTGCCGTGCCTTGTCGGACTTTTCTTCCTGCGCGAGCCGGGCTTCTTTCTGCTCCAACCACGAGGAGTAGTTGCCCTCCCACGGAATGCCCTTGCCGCGATCGAGTTCCAGGATCCATCCGGCCACGTTGTCCAGGAAGTACCGATCGTGGGTGACCGCGACGACGGTGCCGTGGTACTCACCCAGGAACCGCTCCAACCAGGCCACCGACTCGGCGTCGAGGTGGTTCGTAGGCTCGTCGAGCAGCAGGAGATCCGGACGCGCCAACAGCAGCCGACACAGCGCCACGCGCCGACGCTCACCACCGGAGAGGACGTCGACCGCGGCGTCACCGGCCGGAAGCCGCAGCGCGTCCATCGCGATGTCGATGGTGCGCTTGAGGTCCCACGCGTTCGCGGCCTCGATCTCCTTTTCGAGCTGGGCCTGCTGGGTGCCGAGCTTGTCGTAATCGGCATCGGGGTCGGCCCACCCCGCAAGCACCGCGTCGTAGCGTTCGAGCAGCGTGGCGGTCTCGCCGACGCCGTCCATCACATTGGCGAGGACGTCCTTGCTCGCATCGAGCTGAGGCTCCTGGTGGAGCATGCCGACCGTGAAGCCCGGCGTGAGGCGCGCCTCGCCGCTGAAACCGTCGTCCTCCCGGGCCATGATGCGCAGCAAGCTGGACTTCCCGGCGCCGTTCGATCCGAGCACACCGATCTTGGCGCCCGGGTAGAAGGACAGGTTGATGTTCTCGAGGACTTGCCGGTCCGGGGGATGAAACCTGGACAAGTTGCGCATGGTGAAGATGAACTGAGCGGCCACGGGTCGACGGTAGCGTGCCACGACAATCGGGTTAGCCCTGGAGACGCGAGGCAGCGAGCCCCACAAACGCCATGACCATCAGAAGCGCGAGCGGACGAGCCGTCAAGACGAGCAGGCGGAGCGAGCAGGCCCAGCGCGAACCCACGAACGCCACGACCATCAGGAGCGCGAACGGATGACCCGTCCAGCAGTGAACCGCACCATCGACGAGCTGTCCGACGCGTACGTGGAGGCGTACGCCCGCCTGCATCCGGTGGCCGCCACGTTCGACGGCATCGCCGGCCACGACCACGAACTCACCGACTACTCGCCGGACGGCGCGGCGGAGCGAGCCGACCACGATCGCGCCACCCTGCGCACAATGGCAACGGTTCCGCTCGAGAGTGATGCGGACCGCGTTGCGGCGGGCGTGATCCGCGAACGGCTCGAGGTGGCCGTCGAACTCCACGATCGCGGCGAACACCTGCGATCCATCGCGGTGCTGGGCTCCGCGGTACAGGAGGTACGCGAGGCCTTCGACATGTTGGCGACGGACACGGCGGCGGACTGGGAGACGATCGGGTCCCGGATGGCTCGCGTGCCCGAGTGCGTCGCCAGCCTCGAGGCCGCCTTCACCGAAGGACGCCGACGCGGCGTGGTGGCCTCGAACCGTCAGGTCGCCGGCGCCATCGCGCAGGTGGAGGTGTGGGCCGGTCTCGACGCGGACGCCACCCCGCCGTACTTCGGCGCGCTCGCCGGCCGACTCGGCGCGTCGGGCGTCGGTCCCGCGTCGCTGCACACGACGGTCGAGCACGCGGCCGATCGCGCCACCGCGGCGCTGGCGTCGCTGGCGCGATATCTCACCCTCGAGTATGCGCCCGACGCCGACCCACGCGACGCCGTCGGCGAGGAGCGCTACGAGATCGGCGCCCGGGTGTTCAACGGCACCGTCCTCGATCTCCGCGAGACCTACGCGTGGGGCTGGGAAGAACTTCACCGCATCGAGCACGCGGTCGGACAGGTTGCCGCGCGCATTCTGCCGAACGCGTCCGTGGGCGAGGTCGTGGAGTTGCTCGAGACCGATCCCGCGCGCGCGATCGAGGGCCCCGAGAATCTGCGCGCCTGGCTCCAAGACCTGATGGACCGCACCATTGCGGAGATGAACGGCGTGCACTTCGACATCCCGCAACCGGTGCAGACCGTCGAGGCGATGATCGCACCACCCGGCGGCGCGTCGGCGATGTACTACACCGGACCATCGGAGGACTTCAGCCGACCGGGTCGGACGTGGTACCCCACGATGGGCACCACCCGATTCCCGCTCTGGGGGGAAGTGTCGATCTGTTATCACGAGGGCGTCCCCGGCCACCACCTCCAGGTGGGACAAGTGCGCTACCTCGCCGACACCCTGACGCGGTTCCAACGCACGCTGGCGTGGTCGTCCGGGCACGGGGAGGGCTGGGCGCTGTACGCCGAGCGGCTCATGGGCGAACTCGGATACCTCGACAACCCGGACTACGAGCTGGGCATGTTGCGGGCGCAGGCGATGCGCGCGGTCCGGGTGATCGTGGACATCGGCATGCACCTCGAACTGCCCATCCCCGCCAGCGAGTCCTACCACCCCGGCGAACGCTGGACACCCGAACTCGCGTTGCCGTTCGTGATCCAACGGGCGATGTTCGCCGAGCACTTCATGCGCTCGGAGGTGGACCGATATCTCGGCATCCCGGGTCAGGCGATCTCGTACAAGGTGGGCGAACGCGTCTGGCTGGAGAGCCGCGCCGATGCGAAGGCCCGACGCGGCGGCGACTTCGACCTGAAGGCGTGGCACTCGCACGCGCTGAACCTCGGTTCCATGGGGTTGGACCAGTTCCGCGCCGAGATGGCACGGTATTGACGGACCGACAATCCGTCATCGTTTGGAGAACGAGGGCCAGGAACACGACATGACGCGACCCACTCCCCACTGGAGCCGGCGAGACGCGATCATCGGGGGCCTCGGCGTCTTCGGCGCGATGACGTTCGGCGCCGCGTGTAGCTCGGGTTCGAAGGCGGACGTCACGGGCACCACCACCTCGAAGCCGAAACCGTCTTCGTCGACATCCGGCGCCAACTCCTCGACGCCGGCGTGCGTTCTCACCCCGGAACAGACCGAAGGACCCTTTCACATCGACGACGACCTGGTGCGCGCCGACATCACCGAGGGCCGGCCCGGCGCCGCGCTGGAACTCGAGTTCGTCGTCGTCACCGCCGGGACCTGCACACCGACGGCCGGGGTAGCGCTCGACATCTGGCACTGCGACGCGCTCGGCGAATACTCCGGGTACGGCGCGAACCCGTCGCCGACCCCCGGCCATGCGGAACCCGTGAACGGGTCTCGGTTCCTTCGGGGCACCCAGGTCACCGCCGCCGACGGCCGCGCCAGCTTTCGCACGATCGTGCCGGGGTGGTATCCGGGTCGGGCGGTGCACATCCACGTGAAGGCGCGTCCGTCACCCGTCACCGAGGCCACCACGCAGGTCTATTTCCCCGAGGCCGCGTTGGACGCGATCTACGACGACGCGCCCTACTCCGACCACCGCGGGACGCGCACCCCGAATATTCGGGACAACATCTTCGGCCGCACCGGCGGACCGCCACCGCTCACCCTCGCGAAGTCCGGCTCGGGCTACCGGACGACGTTCACCATGGGTATCGCCGGCTGAACGACCCGCATCGTCCAATTCGTCGGCTCACTGATCGGGCGGGCTCACGGGGCGTAGCGGTATCCCAACGTGCGCACGTCGTCGAAGTGCGACACCGGTTCGTCGAACCAGGGCCACATCGTGGACTGCGGCGTCCAGCCGACGGCGCGGGTCGGGAACCGCGGTGGATTCGACTCCTGCCACTGCGCCCACAGCCGATCGATGTTGGCGTGCAGCAACCAGAAGACCGGATCGTTCGGACTCGATTGGCTCTGCGACGCGCCACCGATCACGCCGTGGACGAGGACGTGCATCTCCGGGACGCCCCCCAACATCTCGAGGAGACCCTGCCAGCCATCCGTGCAGTCGGGCTGGGCGAACGTCGGCCGCCATCCCTCCATCGCCTGGCGGAAGCTCATGCGATGATCCGACGTTGCGTCGAACGGCGCGGTATCGAAGTTCGGCGCGGTCATCGCCTCGGCGGTGGCCGCCGGATCGAGCACCGGCGGATCGCCGATCGCACGCGTGAGGTAGGGCGTGGTTCCCCCCAGCTTGATCTGGGGTGGATCGAACACCCGCAGTTCGTACTGCCCTTTGGCGAACGCGCCCGTCGTCACCGCGCCGGCCTGCGTGGCATCCCCCATCCCGCCCATGAAGTCGTCGGTGAACACCGCCGCCGAACTCGCCGGGTCGTTGAAGTCCCAGTACGGGATCCGCATCGTGGGGTCGCCGGACACCCGTTGCAACGCCGACTCGAACTTGAGCAACAGTTCCCGATGCCACGGCAGGAACAGCGGCGAGTTGTGGATTGCACCCGACGTTCCGTGCGCGACCGAACACTTGGCGCCATTGCGATGCCACATGACGAACTGCTCGTACCAGCTGCGCGCCGGACTGCCGGGGGCCGGGGTCGTCTGGAGCGCGCGTACGGCGCCGATGAACGCGGCCTTTTGTTCGGCGCTCATGTCGGTCACGTCCCGTCGGGCGAGAACTCGCACCGGATCGGCCCGATTCGTGACCGCGACGCCGGTTCGGTCCGGCGCGGCGGTCGGCGTGAATCCAGGCTGGTCACGGGTCGCGAAGTACAAGGCCGGTCCACCCGCGAGGAGCACCATCGCGACCGCGAGGGCCACCATCCATCGCGTCCGTGCCGGCCATCCGGTACGTTCTGGCTGAGTCCCGTCGGCCATGTTCCCGTCACTCTCTGGGTTGCGAGCCGCAACGTAGGTGCCCTGAGCGCGACCGCGCAATCACGCGATGCTCGTTCCGGGCATGATGGTCCGGACGCATGTGAACAACGTGATGCCGCACGCGCCCCGCGTCGGTCCGATCAAGGGAAGACATCGATGAAGTCAGTCAGCAAGCTCGTGCTCGGAATCGTCGGCGTGGCCGTGGTCGGCTTGGCCGCCTTCCTCGTGTGGTGGTTCGCGATCAAGGCCGACCCGAAGCCGAGGCTCAATACGAGCGACCTGGAACAGGGACTCGACGGGAAGACCTCGTCGACCTCGGGTGCCGGGGACAGCGGCATCGACGGATCGTGGACGCTCGCGTCGGATTCGACGGTGGGTTACCGGGTCAAGGAGACGCTCGGCGGTGCCCTGGAATCGGAAGCGGTCGGGCGCTCGTCGGCGGCGACGGGCTCACTGACGATCAACGGCGGTTCACTGACCACCGCGGAGTTCTCGGTTCGGGTGGACACGATCAAGTCCGACCAGGGCCTCCGTGACAACCAAACCAACCGCGTGATGGACACCACCCAGTTCCCCGACGCGACGTTCACCCTGACGCAGCCGATCAAAATCGGCGCCACTCCCGCCGAAGGCGTCACCACCAAGTACACCGCGACCGGCGACCTCACCCTGCACGGCACGACGAAGTCCGTCACGTTCCCGATCGACGCGCAGACCACCCCCGGTCGTATCGGCGTGCTCGGAAACATCGGCGTGACCTTCGCCGACTACGGCATCGCCAACCCGTCGAACGCGGTGGCGAAAGTGGGCGACGCCGGCACCCTCGAGTTCGTCCTGTTCTTCGACCGCGCGTAGCCGCGCGGAGGCGACGCGAGCCGTGGACTTCTCGTGGAGTGACGCGCAGATCGAACTGCGCGCCGACGCGCGCGCGTTCGCCCTCGATGCCGTGTCCCGGTACGGGCGCCACAACGACAGTTGGATCAACGGCTACTCGAAGGATCTCGCGCGCGAACTCGGTGCGCGCGGTTGGATCGGGATGACCTGGCCAGTGGAACACGGCGGGGGTGGGCGGCCGCTGATCGACCGGTTGATCGTGGGCGAGGAACTGATCGCGGCCGGCGCACCCATCGCCGCGATGTGGTTCGCCGATCGGCAGATGGGACCGTCGCTCATCGCCCACGGCACCGCCGACCAACGAGCGGCGTTCCTGCCCGGGATCCTCACCGGCGACGCCACCTGGTGCATCGGCATGAGCGAGCCCGAAGCGGGCAGCGACCTGGCGTCACTGCGAACGAGCGCGGTGCGCGACGGCGACACCTGGGTGATCAACGGTCAGAAGATCTGGACCAGCTTCGGCGCCGTCGCCGATGCGTGTTATCTCATCTGTCGTACCGGCCACGGCGACGCACCCCACCACGGCATCAGCGAGATCATCGTGCCGATGGCCACGGCCGGGATCGAGGTGCGGCAGGTTCTCGACATGACCACGAACCGCCACTTCTGTGAAGTGTTCTTCTCCGATGTGCGCGTCCCGGTTGAGAACCTCGTGGGGACCGAGGGCGCGGCGTTCCGCCAGACGATGCGCCAACTCGAACACGAGCGCGGTGGCATCGACCGGCTCGTTTCGAACCACGCGCTGTACGCAATGGCCCGCGCCCGAGCGGACGTCGGCGATCCGCGGGTACGCCAAGCGATCGCTCACCTCGAGACGGGTTACCGCCTCGGCCGGATCCTGGTGATCCGAGAAGCGCTCGGTCAGGCGCCGGCGGGCTTCAGCGCGGCGACAAAGTGCGTGTGCACCGAGCACGAGCAGGCCGTCGCCGAGTTCGTGGCCGCCACGTTCGGCGCCGACGCCATGCTCGCCGACGACGTGACGCGCGGTCTCGCCTACGCGCCGGCGTACACGATCATGGGCGGCACCTCGAACGTGATGCGCAACATCATCGGCGAACGCGTCCTCGGCCTCCCCCGCTAACCGCACGGACGGCGAACCCACACGCGAATTGCACCCTCTGGGGTGCGATACGAGCGCTGGAGAGGGCGAGCGGCCAGGCAGACCGCCCGACTGCACGACCTCTGCTCGCCCGTGGCCCGAGCGGCCCGTGAACGAAGTGAACACGAGCGGATAGGTCAGGTCAGGACTAGGTGAGGTGGGGGCGGTTGGTCCAGGACCCGTCGGGGCGGCGGAACCAGCCGCCGGCGGCAAGCGAGCCACCGTCGGCGTGCAGGGTGGTGCCGGTGACGAAGCCGGCGAGATCCGACGCGAGGAACAGGGCGACCCCCGCAACATCGTCGGGGGTGCCGAAGCGCCCGACCGGCACCCAACTCGGGATGCGACCGGCGTCCGCCGGGTCGACCCACTTCGAATACGGGACCTGCATGGACTCGACCAGATCCGGTGCGATCGCGTTCACCCGCACCCCCGAGTTCCCGAGATCGACCGCGAGACTCCGGGTGAAACCGGTGACCGCCGCCTTGAATGCGCTGTACACCGGCCGGGTGGGGATGGCCCGGAACCCCTCCACCGACGAGACGTTGACGATGCTCCCCCGCCCGCGCTCGATCATGCCGTCGACGAACGCTCGGGTGCAGAGAAACACGTGGCGCAGGTTGATCGCGTAGAGCTCGTCCCAGGCCGCGGGCCCGTTGGCGAGGAAGTCGTTCCCGCGAGTGAGGTAATGGCCCACGTTGTTGACGAGCACGTCCACCGCAGCGCCATCCTGCGCGAGCCGGGTCACCGATTCCTCGTCGGTCACGTCGACCACCACGGCCCGGGCGTCGCCACCAGCCGCCTGGATCTGCGCGACGGTCTCGTGCGCTCGCTCGGCGTCGATCTCGGCCACCACCACCTGCGCGCCTTCGGCGGCGAAGCGCTCGGCGATCGCACGGCCGATCCCGCCGCCGCCGCCGGTGACCAGCGCAGTTCGACCGTCGAGCAGGCTCACGGAGCGGCGATCGAGATACGACCGGTCTCGTACGCAATCCTCCCGCTCGGCGGGACCGCTCGGGCCCGGCGGCGGGTCAACTGAGCCGTCCAGTGGCGTACGCCGCCACAACCCCGCTCTGTGGGGCCGCTCGGGCCCGGCGGCACTTCAACTCAGCCGCCCGGTGGCGTGTGCCGCCTGCTCGGCCGCTTCCAGCTGTTGTTCGATGATGGCAAGACCGCCGACCCAGAACTGCGGATCACCGAGATCGCAGTCCACCATTGCGCCCAGCTCTTCCGGGCTCTTCGAGCCGCCCGCCGCCAACAGTTCGAGGTATGCGGGAACGAAGTCCGCGCCACGCTCCTCGTAGCGGCGATACACCGAGAGGGCGAGCAGCTGCCCGTACGCGTACGCGTAGACGTACCCCGGCGTGCCGATGAAATGCGGGATGTAGGACCACCACGTTCGGTAGCCCTCGGTGATCTCCACCGCGTCGCCGAGCATTGCGGTCTGGGTATCGGTCCAGGCTTGCGCGAAATCGTCGGTGCTCAACTCGCCGACATCGCGGCGGTGCGTGTGCACGCGATCCTCGAAGCGGTTCATCGCGATCTGGCGGAACACGGTGGCGATCTGACCTTCGAGACTCTCCGCGATCAACGCGAGGCGCGCATTCGGTTCGGTGGTGGCTTCCATCATCCGCCCGAAGGTCACGGTCTCGCCGAACACCGACGCGGTCTCGGCCAGGGTCAGCGGCGTCGTCTGATGGAAGATCCCTTGCTCACGCGCCAGATAGGCGTGCAAGCCGTGGCCCATCTCGTGCGCGAGGGTGAGGACGTCCCGACGACTCGACGTCCAGTTCAACAGCAGGTACGGATGATGCGACGGAACCGTGTACGCGCAGAACGCGCCCGGACGTTTCCCCGGTCGCATCGGTGCGTCGATCCACGACTCGGCGAAGAACCGTTGGGCAACGTCGGCGAGTTGGGGTGAGAACGACGCGTACGCATCCAGGACCAACGCACGGGCTTCGTCCCACCCGAACTCGGTCTCGGCTTCGGCCACGCTCGCCGAGCGGTCGTAGTCGGCCAACCTCGTGACCCCCAGCAGGCGCGCCTTGAGCGCGTACCACCGTTGGGGAATGTCGTACCGGCTCACCACCGCGTCGACGAGCGCTTGCACGGACTCGTCGCTGGCCTCGTTCGCGAGGTTGCGGTCGGCGATCCAACCGCCGTGGGACCGCAGCCGGTCGGTGGCGGCCTTGTCGGCCAGCAACGTGTTGAAGACGAACGCCCGCGTGCGCAGCCCCGGGGCCAGGCCCTCGGTCACCGCCGCCGCAGCGTGGGCGCGTTCGTCGCGATCCGGCGACTGCAACCGGGACAGACCCTGTTCGAGAGGCACCGTCTCACCGTTGAGGTCCAGCGTGATGGCCGAGGTCAGTTCGCTGAACAGCCGCGACCACGCGCTCGCGCCGGTGATGTCCTTCTCGGCGAGGATCTTCTCTTCCGCTTCGGTCAACAGGTGCGGGCGGTACCGGCGCGCCGATCGCAACGAGTGCGCGCAGAACGCCAGCTGCGGGTCCCCGAGCAGGGCCTCGGCATCGGCGTCGGGGACCGCGGCCCACTCGAGTTCGAAGAAGATGACCCGGGTGGCGATCGCGGTCGACTCCTCCTCCACCCGTTGCATCAGCGCGGCGCGCTCGGCGTCGGCGGTGTCCACGGTGAAGGCCAACCCGGCGTAGGAACCCGCCCGTCCGAGGTGCTCCTGGAGTTGCGCGACCTTGGCCATCAACGCGGCAAGTCCGGCGGCATCGAGCGAACCGATCGTGCCGCGCGCCGCCTCCACGTCGCCGGCGATCGCAGCCGCGCGGGCCAAGTGGGTGTTCACATCAGTGTCGCCGAGCAGTGGCTCGAGGTCCCAGGCGACATCGGACGCGGCGAGATCAGCTTCGGTGACAGTCATGGTTTCCAGGCTATGCGCCCCATCACGGTCGTACCGTCGCCGGCCGACCAAGATGCAGACATGTCTCGCACCGCCGTCGTCGGCTTCCTGGTGGTGGCGCTCGTGGCCTGTTCGAGTATGAACTCCTCGCCCCGTTCCGGAGCGGCGCCGTCCGGTACCACGACCCGGGACGGCGGAATCGCGGGATCAGGATCCGGTGGCGATCCGTACTTCCCCGGGTCCGGAAACAGTGGGTACGACGTCGACCATTACGAGCTGTCGGTCGCCTACACCCCCACGCGTCCCGGGATCCGCGCCACCGCCGTGATCACGAGCCGCGCCACCGCCGATCTCTCGTCGTTCAATCTGGATTTCACGGGACTCACGATCGATCGGCTCACCGTCGACGGACAGCGCGCCGCCTTCCGTCGCGCCCAGCCGGAACTGACGATCACACCGAAACGCGTGATCGCGACAGACGCGTTGTTCGTGACCACGATCGGATACCACGGCATCCCGCGCACCGTGAAGGACCCGAGTGAACCGGTGGCGGCGGACGCGTCCAATCTCGGCTGGACCCGCAACCCCGACGGCCGGGTGTTCGTGGTGGGCGAGCCGATCGGCTCCCGCACGTGGTATCCGAGCAACGACTTCCCCGGCGACAAAGCCACTTACGACATCCGGGTCGACGTGCCGAGCGCGGTGGCGGTGGCGTCGAACGGGACGCTGGTGCGCGGACCGATCGCGGGCGGACGAACCACGTGGCACTGGACCATGGCGGAGCCGATGGCGACGTATCTCGCCACGGTCGTCATCGCGCCGATGCGCGAGCAGCAGGCGAGCAGCCCCACCGGGGTCGCGATCCGGAACTTCTTTCCTACCGACATCTACGACGAGAGCGTGACCGACTTTGGAAAGACCGGCGCGATGATCGACTACTTCGCCGAGATCTTCGGGCGCTACCCCTTTGCGGCCTACGGCGCGGTCGTGATCGCCGACGAGCTGGGATACGCGCTCGAGAACCAGACCATGTCGATCTTCGCGAGCGACATGCTCGGCCTGGACATCGAGGCGGAGCGGACCGTGGCCCACGAGCTCGCGCACCAGTGGTTCGGCAACTCGGTCGGCATCCGGCGCTGGTCCGACATCTGGTTGAACGAAGGGTTCGCGAGTTACGCCGAGTTCCTCTGGCAGGCGCACGCGGACCCGGCCTACGACGTCGATCGGGCGATGGCCGCGCTGCGCGCCGAGAACGAGAAGCGGCTCGGCCGACCCGCCGACCCCGGAAAGGCCGGCCTGTTCTCGCCGGCCACCTACCTGCGCGGGGCCCTGACGCTGCACGCGCTCCGGATCACCGTGGGCGACGACGAGTTCTTCCGGATTCTGCAGACCTGGACCAAGAAATATGCCGGATCGACCGCCACCACGACCGACTTCATCGCGCTCACCAACCTGATCGCCGAACGCGACCTCACCGCGTTCTTCCACGATTGGCTGGACACCGACCGCGTCCCGCCCCTCCCCACGCGCTGAGCCGCGGGCCCTGAACCGCGGGGCGGGCTCGGGTCAGGCGGTCAGCGGGCCGACATCAGGGCTTCGGGGAGCGACTCCGCGTGGATCACTTCGAGGGTCTGGGTGGCGCGGGTGAGGGTGACGTAGAGCGTGCGCAGACCGGCCCGATCCGGCGGCACGAGCCGGGCAGGTTCGACGACCACCACGTGATCGAACTCGAGCCCCTTGGCATCGAGCGCGTCGAAGACGCCGATCCGTGCGTCGAGTGCCTCGGGGCCGTTCGCTTTCGCGCCGACGTCGGCGAGCGCGTCGACGATCCCCGCGTGCAGCTCGACGGGCGCGATGACTGCGGTCGTTCCCCGCCGGGTGGAGAACTCGCGTGCGGTCTCGGCCGCGCCGCGGACCAGATCCTCCACCCGCCGGAACCGCGGCTGCTCGCCCGTTGCTCGCACCGAGCGTGTGGGCGGAATCTCCGGCGCGGCCACGGCCAGCAGACGATTGGCGAGGTCCATGATCTCGGCCGGCGTGCGGTAGTTGACCGTGAGGTCCACTCGGCGGGCCGTGTCGTAACTGGTGAAGTGCGAGAGCACGTCGTCCCACCCGGACGCGGCGCCCGGACGCGATGCCTGACCGAAGTCTCCGACCAACGTGGACGAACCGCTCGGGCAACGACGGGCGAGCATGCGCCACTGCATCGGCGACAGATCCTGCGCTTCGTCGACGAGCACGTGCCCGAACGTGCGAATGGCCGGTATCCCGGTGTCGGTGACAATGGGTTCGGCGAACCGGGCCGCGAGGTCACCGGCGGTCATGTACTTCCCGAGTCCGAAGTCCGCCACGGTGCGCGACGCGATGTCGGCGACGGCGCGGTCGGTGTCGGTGCGCCGCCGCGCCCGCCGCGGCCGCGCCGCCTCCACCGGTCCGCAGATCGCGTCCGCCTCGTCCACCAGCGCAACGTCGGCATCGGTCCACTGGACTTCGCGAACGTTCGGCGAGCGGTCACGCTCGAGGAGCAGTTGCTGGTCGCGCGGGATCAGACCGTCGGCCGCCGACCGGATGAGGGCACGGAAACCGAACAGGTCGTGCACCAACTCGGGGCCCGAGAGCATCGGCCACAACTTCTCGAGCAGCATGCGCACCTCGGGGACGCCGCGCAATCGGCCGAGCACCTCCCGTTCCCACTCGGGCGAAGGCGACTCGCCGCGCGCCAGCGCGCGCGCCACTTGTGGGTCGTAGTAGTCGGCGTCGTCGTCGATGGCGAGCATCTGTTGATGGGTACGCGACAGCGCGTTTCGGTACTGCGCGAGGAGACGGTCGAGGACCATCCGTTCCACGATCGGGCGCCGCTCGTTGTGGTTGCCCGGCTTCTGGCGCGTCCGTTCGACGATCCGGCGACAGTCCCGGCGCGAGATGCGCAGGCGGGTGCCCTCGAAGTTGAATCCCACGTCCTGGCGCGGCGTCCGTTGCCGGTCGGCGAGCGCCTTGCGCAGGACCGCGGCCATGCGGACGTCTCCTTTGACCTCCGCGGTGGCGGGGTCCTCCCGGTGGAACGGGCCGAGTTGGGATTTGAGCCCGGTGATCGTGGCGAGCTGTACCTCGTCTTCGCCGAGTGATGGCAACACCTGCTCGATGTAGCGCAGGAAGACGTTGCTCGGCCCGACGAGGAGGACGCCGTTCCCACCGAGTTGGCGGCGGTAGGTATAGAGCAGATACGCGGCTCGATGGAGCGCGACCGCGGTCTTGCCCGTTCCCGGCCCCCCCGAGACGATCAGGGGGCCGGGGAGGTTGGCGCGCACCGCTTCGTCTTGTTCGGCCTGGATCGTGGCCACGATGTCGCCCATCCGGCCGGTGCGTTCGCGTTCGAGTGCTGCGAACAGCGCGCCTTCACCCATCACCGTCAGCCCGGCGTCGTCGATCGCGCTCGCATCGAAGACCTCGTCGTCGACGCCCACCACGGTCCGGCCATGTTTGGTGAGCAGATGACGGCGGCGCAGCACGCCCATCGGCTCGACCGCGGTGGCGCGGTAGAACGGTTCCGCCACGGGCGCTCGCCAGTCGACGACCAGCGGTGTGTGCTCGGCGTCGTCGACGCCGAGGCGACCGACGTAGAACCGGCCACCGTCGGTGAGGTCGAGGCGACCGAAGCAAAGCGGGGTGTCGCCGATGTCCAACGCGGCCAGCCGCCGATGGGTGGTATCGACGGCGATGTCGCGTTCGAGTCGGGCCTGATGGGTCCCACCCCGACGAACGTCCGCGTACGCCTCCGCGACCGAGGACGCGGAGGACTTCATGGCCTCCAGCCGGTCATAGACCGCGTCGAGATACGCCTGCTCGGCAACGATCTCGGGGTCTTGGCGACTCGGCGACACAAACGGCTCCGCACCACGGGGGACCGAAGATTCTAGGGGATCGACTCCGGCCGATGTCGGGGCGGCCTTCACCCCGACCCCGCCAACTCGCACCAGAATCGCAAGCTGGGGCTTGCGGATTTGGTGCGAGTTGCCGAAAGGGGCGGTCAGGTGATGTCGCGGGTGATGTCGAGGGTGAGTTCGTCGAGGCCGCGGAAGGGGCCGCGTTGATGCCAGCGGCGCGGTCGCGCCGCGGCCACGGCGTGCGGGTAACGCGCGGCGAGTGCCCCGAGCATCGCTTGCACCTCCGCTCGCGCGAGCGACGCTCCGAGACAGAAGTGCGGACCCAGCGCGAAGCTGAGCGCCGGCGGTCCCGATCGAGCCGGGTCGAAACGATCCGGATGCTCATACATCGCGGGGTCTCGATTCGCGGCGGCGAGGAACACCATGACCGGGGTGCCGCTTGCGATCGTCGCGGGCCCGATGTCCACCGACGCCGTGGCAAAGCGCGCGACGTAGTGGGTGGGCGTCGCCAGCCGCGTGATCTCGTCGACGAGGCGGACGTCGAAAGGCAACGAATCCGCCAACTCGCCCTGGGCCAGCAACAACTCGAGCCCGTTGCCGAACAGGTCACGAGTGGTGCGGTGGCCCGCCGAGTACAGCGTGGCCACCAACGACATGAGTTCCGCGTGCGACAACCGCTCGCCCGCGTCTTCGACGGTGACCAGTGCCGTGAGGAGATCGTCGGCCGGGTCCCGGCGCCGCTGATCCATCTCCGCGCCGAGGATCCCGTGCATCAACTCCGCCGCGGCCACGGCGCGGTCGCGATCCTCGGCCGTCACCGAGGTACCGAACACCGGCGTGATCGCGTCGCTGAGTTCGGTGAGTTCGTCTCGGCGCTCGATCGGGACGCCGAGCAACTGGGAGATCACGAGGGACGGCAGGGGGTGAGCGAGGCCGTGCATGACCTCGATCGTGCCGTCAACGACCGGCAGGGTCTCGACGAGTCGGCTCGCGGTGGCGTCGATCCAGCCGCGAAGATCGTTGACCCGACGCGGGGTGAACGCCTTGGCCACCAAGCCGCGCACACGCGGATGATCGGGCGGGTCGAGAAAGTTGATCCGTCGGCTCATCTCATCGTGCAGGGCACCGGGGGCCAACATCGAGGCGTACAACGCACCGAGCGGCGCCGACCGAAATCGCGGATCCCGCATAATCGACGCGGCGGCTTCGTAGCCGAAGACGGCGGACCGTCCGGAGGCCAACGCGACGACCGGACCTTCGGCCCGCAGCGCCCCGTACCGTGGGAACGGATCATCAAGATCGCGCAGCGTGGCCGGATCGAACGGCTCAGTCGTCCCACGTCCGTTGCCCTTCATGAAGCGAGCGTGGCGTTGCCGCCCGCGTCCACAGCCAGCGCACGACGGCGGAACTGTTCGACCCCGGTCGCCACGACCACGTCGTGGGCCCACGACATGATCGGGCGGCCGAACCGCGCCATGTGTGCCAGCACCGGGTTGCCGAGATCAAGCGACCACACCAGCCGAGCCGTCGAACCGCCCTCGACCGGCTCGAGCTCCAAACGGGCCGGGCCGCGCAGGTCGCCCGACACCGTGGTCTGCACCCGCGCGCCGGGCCGGACCTCGTCCACGCGAATCGTGCAGCGCAGCGCGTACGGCAGCGGCGCCTGGATCGTGGCCCGCGCTCGGGTGCCGGCCCGAAGACCGTCCGCATCGAACTCGCGCAGCCAGGACCACCAGGCCACGTAGTGGTCGGTCTGTTCGAGGACGGCCCAGAGCGCGTCCGGCGGCACGGGAAACAACCACGTGCGATCGAAGCGGAAGGGTGCCGCCATGAGCCCACCCTGGCACGGAAACCGCGCCGCTGCACGCGCCGCCCGAGTTCCGGTCACACGGCTGCGCGCGGCCCGCCCCGGCTCCGGCCGACCCTCGAATGGTGCGGTCAGACCTCCGGCGGTGCGGTCACCGTCACGCGGTGCGCGTCGATCAGCACCGTCCGACCCTCGAGTTCGAGGTTCCCGTCCGGAGTCCGACGGATGGCGAGGCCACCGAGGTTGGGCACGGAGTGCGGCTCGGACCCGAGGGCCCGCTCCACCACGCGGATGAGACCGCCGTGACTGATCACGACGACAGGTTCGTGCGCGTCCAGGCCGATGGCCCGGATCGCGGCCAACGCGCGTTCGTGCAGCACGTCGTCGGTCTCGAATCCGTTCGGCCGCCGACCGCCGTCGAGGAACCCGGGCCACCCGGCTTCGATCTCGGCGCGGGTCTTGCCGGTCCAGTCCCCCGCGTCGCGCTCCTCGAGGCGGGCGTCGGTCTCGACGGTGAGGCCGAGCCGCGCCCCGACGATCGTCGCGGTCTGAAGCGCGCGCGCGAGCGGCGACGCCCAGATGCGCGCGATCCCGTCGCCCGCGATCGTCTCGGCCGCAACATCAGCCTGGCGCACACCGAGGTCCGAGAGCGGCGGGTCCGCTCGACCCTGCCAACGACCATCGGCGTTCCAGGTGGACTGGCCGTGACGGACCAGCAGGATCCGGGTCAATCGCGGTCCCAGGGCAGACCCTGGACCGGACCGGTGGGGGCATCCGACGCGTCGACGAGATCGAACTCGCCATTGCGGAACACGATGGCCGCCGGCTTGCCCTCGAGCGGCGGCCGCAGGCTCCCCCGGGCGGGGTCGTTGTACACCCGGACCGTACGTTTGCCCGCGGCGGTCGGCAGGTTGACCCGGTCCGAAGCCGGCCATTTCACCGACGCCGCCGGGAGCACGAGCGACTGGTAGGTCCCGAACTTCTGGCGGGTCAGGCTGAGGATCACCCGGTCGGCGGCGGCGGCGGAGAGCGTGGCGGGCAACTTGAACCGGTCCAACTCTTGCTTGACGATCGCCTTGCGGTCCGCCTTTCCCTCGACGCGACCTTCGAGGATGCGGGTGCGGGCGGCGTTACAAGCCTTGTTCACCCGTTCGAGGGTCCGCTTCAGTCCGTCGTGGACGTCGGGCTCGGGCAACAGGCGGAGGGTGGTCGGGGTGCTCATAGGGCCCCAGAGTGTGCCCGATCCCACCGGTCGACAGCGAACGAATCACGCCCGTCGATCTGCGGCGCCCGGTTCGTGGGTTCCGGACCGGTGGGGGTTCGCCTCACCACCGCGCGACGAGCTTGCCCCACGTGCCGCGGGTCGCGAGGCTCGCAAGGGCCTCGGGGACCTCGCACATCGGGATCTCGCGCGAGATCAAGGGCGCGATCGCACCGGCCTCGTGCAGGCGCATGAGCTCGGCGTGGGTGGCGTGCACGAACTCGGGTTTCAAGAGGTTGTACATGCCCCAGTGCACACCCACCACCGCATAGTTCTTGATGAGCACGTGGTTCGTGCGCGCCTCCGCGAATCGGCCCCCGGTGAAACCGATGATCAGGATCCGACCCTCGAACGCGATGCACTTCGTCGAGCGGTCGTACGTGTCCCCACCCACCGGGTCATAGATCACGTCCGCGCCCCGACCGTCGGTGAACTCCTTCACGCCGTCCACGAAGTCGCCGGCGCGATAGTCGATCACCAGCTCGGCCCCGAGGTCGCGACACACCTGAATTTTCTGCGCGCCGCCCGCCGTCGCGATGACCCGTGCGCCAGCCGCGAGACCGAGCTGGATCGCCGCCGAACCGACTCCGCCGGCGCCCGCATGCACGAGCAACGTCTCCCCGGGCCGGATGTTCGCCCGCCGGTGCAGCCCGACGTGACCGGTCTGGTAGGTGACGTGCAGTGCCGCCGCCGCCGCGTCATCCAACGAGTCCGGGATGGGGAAGACCGTGGAGACCGGAGCGACGGTGCGCTCGGTGAACCCACCGTGGCCGAACTTCGGGATCGCGATGACTCGCCGTCCGAGCAGGCTCGGGTCCGCGCCGTCGCCGAGTTCCACCACCACCCCGGCGACCTCGGCCCCTGGCGTGAACGGAAGCGGCGGCTTGACCTGGTACTCACCCCGACACATCAGGACGTCGGGGAAGTTCAGGGACGCGGCCGCGACGTCGACGGCGACCTCGTTCGGACCGGGCGTGGGCGCCTCGATCCCTTCTTCGCGCAGCACCGCCTCGGGTTCACCCAGCTCGTGAACGCGCCATGCCTGCATCGCCGGCAGCGTACCCCCGGCGGTTCGGGTTGACCCGGGGTGGATGTCAGGGGCGGTGCAGGAAGATCGCTCCGCGGGCGGATCGGCGCGAGAGACGCGCGAGTCGTTCCGCGGCCTCGGGGTGACGCCGGGACCAGCGCGCGGCCGTGGTGAAATCGCCGAACGCGGGTCCGGCGGCATCGAGTTCGCGTCGCTCCGCAGTTGTGAGCTCGTCGAAGCCGGCGATGAGCTCGTACCGGGGGTCGGCGAGCAACGGTGCGATCCCGTCGCCGTACCCCACGAGCAACCGCGTCCGGGCTCGGTGCGGATCCACCGCGTGGGAATCTCCGACCTGCCATTCGAGCGCACGCGGGTATCGCGCGTCGATCCCGGCTCCGTCGAGCGTCGCGAGAACGTCCGCGGCGAGGCCCCCCCCCCCCCGAACTCAGGTCGTCGAGACTTTCGACGAGCACCGGTTCGCGAAACGAGCGGCCTGCGGCCCCGAGGCGCGGCGCGAGCCGCTCGAACACCCGATGCTCTCCCAGTATCTCCGGAGGCTCGGCGAACGCCCCGACCGCGCTGACGCCGGCGAACGCGATGGTCACACCTGCGATCAGCGCCGACGCGGCCACGCCGGTCGCACCCCATACCCGCACGCCAATCTGCACGCGAGCTCGCGCCCGTACCCATCCGAGCAGGACCCAGCCGATCGTGAGGCCCATCAATGCGCCCGCCAGCGCGGTCCAGCGGATCAAGTAGTCGAAGGGCTCGTCGACGATGCGCGCCACCGAGAGCCACGCGACGATCGTGAAGCCGATCGTGATGGCGCCCAGCCGCCCGGCGTCGTCCAGCTCCCGACGCCGCGCCACCACCAGCGCGATCACGAAAGCGATCGCGACCACCGGCAGGGCCCAGCCCGGGTCGACCCCAGGCGAGAACCCGCGCTGCGGATAGTGCCCGGTGACCCAGGGTGCATCCGCTGCGAACTCGGCACCGATGACGCGAGCAGCACGGGCCCAACCCGTGAGCTCACCGTGGGAACCGAACCAGAAAGCGACGAGCTTGCGCACGTTGCCCCCGCGATGACCGACCGCCTCGATGATCGGCGCGAGCCAGAGCGCGGCGCCGACCGCACCGGAGACGATCCAGAGCCGTCGCGGGATCGGCGCCGCTCGCCGGGACGTGACGACGGCGATCACGGCGGCGACCAACCCCGCCGCGACCACCACGCCGGTCCCCACGTGCGCTTGAACGATCAAGGAACCCACCGCGACGACGACCGGCAACAGCCACCGGTCCCCACCCGTGATCGACCACACCGCGAGGACGAACACCAGGATCGGGAGCACGGTGACCAACGGGTTCCACGGCGAGGTGACAACCTCCGAACCCATGGACCGGATCAGGATCCCGACGACGAGCGCGCCGATCAGCAGACCGCCGACCCGTCCGAGCCTCCACAGCAGCACCGCCGAGCCCGCAACCGCAGCCGCGTTGAGGAGGACGGCCCCGGCCGCGAGCGCGGACCCGTCCGAGCCGAGCAGCCGATACGGACCGGCCAGGACATAGACGAGCAGCGGGCCGGGGTGATGCCAGCCGTAACGCGAATAGGCGCCGAGCAACGGGGTGGCGCCACCGCCCACGTCCCGCACCGCGATCTCGGTCAACGCCACGTCGCCCGGCGAGAACAACGAGCGGGTGAGGGTCCAGACCAGGAACGCGACGAACGGCGCGAGCATCACCATCGCGATGCTGATCCCCAGGTGAACGTCCGAGAGCCGCGGCGACGCGCCGGCGCGCGTCGACGGCGAATCCGCGTCGATCATCCGAGCAGCATACGGTCGCTCGACGGCGGGCCATCCACCCCCTAGCTTCGCCGCGTCGTCCGCAGTCTCCACCCGGAGTCGTGGACAGTGATGAGGGCGAGCGCGCGGAGGATCCGAGCGTCGGAACCGAACAGGAGTCCCGTATGGGCAAGTACCCCCGAGCCGAGATCGAGCGCGCGTACGAGCACTATCGCGCCACCGCGAAGCGGTGCGGCAACGGCGGACAGCAATGGGACGAGTGGGCGGACCTCTTCACCGAGGACGCCGTCTACTACGAACACCTTTACGGAAAGTTCGAAGGTCGAGAAGCGATACGGACGTGGATCCAGACGACGATGAACGAGTTCCCCAACAACGAGATGACCGACTTCCCGGCCGACTGGTACGTCATCGACGAAGCGAATGGTTGGGTCATCGCCGCGGTGTGGAATCGCATGCAGGACCTCGGCGACGGTGAGGTCTACCAGGCGATCAACTGGTCGCGCCTGGACTACGCAGGCGACAACCAGTGGTCCTACGAGGAAGACATCTACAACGTCGACGAGTTCGCGGTGATGGTCAAGGCCTACCTCCGCGCGCGACCACCGACCATCAGGACGCGCACGGCGCAGGGCCGGTAACGTCCCACTTCGATTTCGAGCTTCAGGGAGAACCAGATGCGCGCCGCCATCTTCACCGGAACCATGGACCTTTCGATCGAGGATGTGACCCCGATCGATCCGGGTCCCGTCGATGTCGTCGTGCGCATCGGGGCGAGCGGCGTGTGTCACTCCGACATCTCGGCCGCCAACGGGACGATCCCCACCCCGGCGCCGTGCATCCTCGGCCACGAAGGTGCGGGCGTCATCGAGTGGGCGGGCGCGGAGGTCACCCGGGTGGCCGTCGGCGATCACGTCATCGCGTCGTTCGTGCCTGCGTGCGGCAACTGCTTCTGGTGTCTGCACGGCCAGAGCAACCTGTGCGCGCTGGGCAACGAGGTCTTCGGCACACCGAAGGCCACCCTCGCGGACGGCAGCACCGCCATCAGCATGACCGGACTCGGCACCTTCGCCGACGAGATGCGTTGCCACCAGGCCAACGTCGTGAAGGTGGACACCGAACTGCCGGACTCGCAGCTCGCGTTGATCGGTTGCGGTGTCACCACCGGTGTCGGCGCGGCGCTCAACACCGCGCAGATCATTCCCGGCTCGACGGTCGCGGTGATCGGCTGCGGTGGCGTGGGCCAAGCCGTGATCCAAGGCGCCCGGATCGCCGGTGCGAGCCGGATCTTCGCCATCGACCCGGTGGAGCTGAAGCGCAAGACTGCGGAGTCCTTCGGTGCCACCGATCTCATCGATCCGGCCGACGGCGACGTCGTGGCCCAGGTGATGAGCCAGACGAGCGGCATCGGTGCCGACTATGCATTCGAGGTCATCGGGCTCCCCGAGACGGTGGTGCAGGCCTACACGATGGCGCGTCGCGGGGGCACCGCCGTCGTGGTCGGCATGCCGAAGTGGGATTCGCAAGTGACCCTGCCCGGCTTCGGGTTGTTCTTCGACGAGAAGAAGTTGTTGGGGTGTGTCTACGGCTCGGCCCAGGTCCGTGCGGACTTCCAACGCTTCGTCGGCCTGGTCGAGACGGGACGGTTGGATCTCGGTGCGATGGTCTCGGCCGAGATCGCACTCGACGACGTGAACGCCGCGTTCGCCGCCATGCAATCCGGCGAAGTCATCCGCTCGGTCATCACCCGCTTCTAGCGGCATCGTCCTCCGTGGAGGAGCTGGTCCACGCGGGCAACAACACGGGCACAGACACGGGCAACGCCACGGTGACCGACCCGGCGACCGATCGAGCCACGCCGCTCGCCGACCCGCGCTTCCGATTTCGCCTCGGGATCATCACGGTCGCGGCGTTCGCGCTGCGAATGGCGGTGACACTCGTGACCCGCGGGTTCGACAAAGCGGCGGGCACCGACGGCGACGGCTTTTACTACAGCACGATCACCGACAATTTGGCCAAGGGTCACTGGTTCATCAACCCGTTCACCGGGGCACCGACCGCCGACCACCCGCCGCTCACCATTCTCGTCCTCGCCCCGGCCACGTGGCTCTTCAACTCGACGTTCGCGCAACGGGTCACGATGATGCTCGTGGGCACCGCAACGGTGGCCGTCATCGGTCTGATCGGACGGCGGATCGGCGGTGACCGGGTGGGGCTCGTGGCCGCGCTGATCGCGTTGGCCAACCCGAATCTCTGGATCAACGATTCGCTCACGATGAGTGAGTCCTTGGCCGCGTTGTTCGTGGCGCTGCTCGTGTGGTGTGGGCTCGTGCTGGTGGAGCGTCCGACCCTCAAGCACGCCGTCGTCACCGGATTGACCCTCGGCCTCACGCTGCTCGCCCGGGCCGAACTGGGGTGGTTCCTCGTCCTCATGGTGGTGCCGATCCTCGCGAGCGCCGGCTCGATCACGTGGCCGCAGCGAGCCCGTCTCCTCGCGGTGACGACCGTCTGCGCGGGCGTGATGGTGGCGCCGTGGATCGCGTGGAACAGCACCCGGTTCGAACAACCGGTATGGCTGAGCAACAACTCCGGCGGTGCGCTCGCCGGCTCGAACTGCGACGCCACCTACTTCGGCGACATCATCGGCGGGTGGAGCTTGGAGTGTGCCGTCGCCCACGAACGGCCGGGGTCCGACGCGTCGGAGAACTCCGCTCGGGGTGTCCGCACGGCCGTCACCTACGTCCGGGACCACCTCGGTCGGCTGCCGCTCGTCATCCTCGCTCGGGAGGGTCGAGTGTTCGGGTTCTTCGAGCCCCAGACCGCAATCGACGCCAACGCGCGCGAGGGCCGACCCCGAAGCGCGTCCTGGGCGGCGATGATCACGTTCTGGCTCCTCGTGGCACCCTCGGTGATCGGAGCCCGCGCCCGCTTCCGGCGAGGCCCCCGCGCCGGAATGTGGCCGTTCTTTGCGTGTCTCGTGTGCCCGATCATCACCGCCGCGTTGTTCTACGGCATCCCGAGATTTCGTATCCCGCTCGACGTTGCGATGTGTCTCCTCGCGGCCGTCCCCATCGCCGCGTTGTGGGACCGACGTCAGGACGTGATGTCTTTGCGGTTGAACCACCAGTAACCGATACCGACGAAGACCAGCACGTAGGGAATCTGCACGAGCACGTTGCGCAGCATGTCGCCGCCAAAACTCGCGCCGCGGAAGAGTTCGGCCCATGCGCCGCCGTAGTAGGTGGGGAAGCCGAACCGCATCGGGCCGATCGAGGTGATCGCGCCGAGAATCGACGTGACGATGTACAGCCCGACGGCGCCGAAGATCGCGCCAGCCGAGTTGTCCATCATGGTGGAGAGCATGAACGCGAACGCGGCGATGCCGGCGATGCCCCACGCCGCGAGCACGACCGAGATCGCGAGGTTTCCGAGCAGTGCGCTCGTCGATTCGGTGATCCCCAGGATCGGGACCACCACCGGATGGAACCCGAACGCGAGGACACCGGCGATCAGCCCGGCGACGACGATGAGGGACGTGGCCAGCAGGCCGTAGAACCCCGCCACGGCCAACTTCGCGGTGAGCAGGCGAGTCCGGGTGATCGGCCGGGTCAGCAGGAATCGCAGGTTTCCCCATCCGGCTTCGCTCGCGATCGCGTCGCCTGCGAACATGCAGAGGATCACGACGAGAAAGAACTCACTCATCACCCGCAGGGCAGCCGCGGGCACCAACAGGCCGCTCTGGGTCGCCAAGGTGAACAGCGCGTCTTCCTCTTCGCCCCGGTGACCACCGCCGTCGGGCGGACTGAGCTTGAGTGCGACAGTGATGATGATCGGGATCAGGATCACGACGGCCAGGGCCACCCACGTGCGCGGACGCCGCAGCTGCTTGCTCATCTCGGTACGAACGAGGTGGAACATCAGGCGCCTTTCCCAACGTGGCGTTCGGTCTCTTCACCCACGAGCCCCAGGAACGCGTCTTCGAGTGCGTGCCGGGAGGTGACCGTCTGCACCCCGATTCCGGCGCCGACGAGTGCGGCCACGATCTCGGGTCGGGTGGCGCCGGCCAACCGGACAACGAGCCCCGGTGATTCGTCCTCGACCCGTTCGACCCCGGCCAGGGCGCGCAGTACACCGCGGGCGCGCGCCAGATCGTCCACTTCCACGTACGCGGAAGCACCCGATGCCACCAGCTCCGCTACGGTGCCCGTGGCCACCAGCTTCCCGCGATCCATGACCACCGCGTGGGAACACACTTGTTCGATCTCGGAGAGGATGTGACTCGAGAGCAACACAGTGTGACCCTCGTCGGCCACCCGCCGGATGAGGGCGCGCACCGCGCGCATCTCCTGTGGATCGAGTCCGTTCGTCGGCTCGTCGAACACGAGCAGCTCGGGGTTGCCGAGCAACGACCGCGCGATGCCGAGGCGTTGGCGCATGCCCTGGGAGTAGGTCTTGACCTTCCGGTTGATCGCGTCACCCAGACCGGCGACGGCGAGCGCGCGGTCCGCGTCGGCATCCGCGAACGGGCGGCCGCCGGCCTCCCAGTACAGCCGCAGGTTGGCGGTGCCGTTGAGGTGAGGGACGAACGACGCGTGTTCGATCATCGTGCCGACGCGCGCGAGTTCCGCGGTTCCGGGCCGCACGCGGGTGCCGAAGAGTCGGGTCTCGCCCCCGCTGGGGTGGACGAGACCGACCAGCATCCGCAACGCGGTCGTCTTCCCAGCACCGTTGGGCCCGAGCAGCCCACACACCTGACCGGCCTGCACCTCGAAGTCGAGATGGTCGACCGCGAGCACCGACCCGTACCGCTTGGAGAGGTCGTGAACTACGACGGGGGCTTCAGTCATGACGCAGGACCCTACGGGCCCGGTCGTGGGCGATCGGACCTCAAACTGTGAGGAAGCAGTGAAGGTATCGTCGGGCGCTTGACCACCGAATCCGAACGTTTCCGACGTTGGCTCGAACACGGGGGCGGTGAAGATCGCACCGAACGCGGCGAACATGACGCCATCCCCGCGGCGACGGTCATCCTCCTCCGGCCGTCGGACTCGGGCATCGAGACCTTGATGCTGCGCCGGAACTCGAAGCTGGCCTTCGGCGGGATGTGGGTCTTCCCCGGCGGCCGGGTCGACCCCGGAGACCACCTGGACGCGAAGATCGTGGACCCGCACGACTTCGATGCCGCGCGCCGGGCCGCGGTCCGCGAGGCCCGCGAGGAGTCCGACCTCACCGTCGACATCGATTCCCTCGTCGCGCTGTCGCACTGGACTCCCCCACCCCAAACTCCGAAACGCTTCGCCACCTGGTTCTTCGTGGCGCCGGCGCCGGCGGGCGCGGTCACGATCGACGACGGCGAGATCCACGAACACCAGTGGATTGCGCCGGCGGCCGCGATCGCGCGCCGGGATCAGGGCGAGATCGAACTCGCGCCACCCACGTGGGTGACCCTCCACGCCCTGGCCGGCGCCGCGACCGTCGACCAAGCACTCGCCACCGCCGCCGCCACCGACCCCTTGCGATTCGTCACTCGGATCGCGTTCCAGGAGGACCGGATGATGGCGATGTGGGCGGGCGATGCGGGCTACGAGAACGGCGATCCGGCGACGGCCGGCCCCCGCCATCGGCTCGTGATGGCCCCGGACGGCTGGAGCTATGAACGTGACCGCTGAATCGAACTCGAGGTCCACGGAAACGCTGCTCCCGCCGCTCACCGAACTCGGGTTCTACGTGCTCCCCGGCCACACCGACACCCCGGGCGACGCCATCGCTGAGGCCCGGGCGGGCGAGGACCTCGGGCTCGGGAGTGCTTTCATTTCCGAGCGATTCAACGTGAAGGACGCGGGGGTGCTCTCCGGCGCCGTCGGCGCGGTCACCGAACGGATCGGCATCGCCACTGCCGCCACCAATCACAACACCCGTCACCTGTTGGCGACGGCAACGATGGCGACCACGATGCATCGCCTCACCGGCGGCCGATTCGCGCTCGGTCTCGGCCGCGGCTTCGACTTCCTCTTCGACGTCATCAACCTGCCGCGGATCACGAACGCGCAGATCGAAGATGCGGTGAGCATTTACCGGCGGCTGTGGCACGGCGAGGTGATCATGGGCCACGAAGGTCCCGCCGGCGCGTACGGCGTGCTGCACCAGGACGCTCGGTTCGACGAACCCATCCCGGTCCTGCTGTGCGCGTTGGCCGAGGCCACCTTGGAGCGGGCGGGCGCGTACGTGGACGCGGTGGTCCTCCACACCTACTTCACCGACGACACGCTCGCGCGCAGTGTCGCCGCGGTCCGGCGCGGTGCGGAGCAGGCCGGTCGCGACCCGGCCTCGGTGCGGGTCTGGAGCGTGCTCGCCACCATCGGTGACCACATCTCACCGGAGGCGCAGCTCCGCAAGACCGCCGGCCGACTCGGGACCTACCTCCAGGGCTACGGCGACCTGCTCGTGCGGGTGAACCACTGGGACCCGGAGGTGTTGACGCGCTTTCGTGCCGACGACGTCGTGGCATCCGTGCCCGGCGCGATCGACGCGATCGCCACGCCCGAACAACTCGAACACATCGCCGGCCTGTTCCCGCCCGAGTGGATGGCCGCGGCCGCGGTGGGATCGCCCGCCGCGTGCGCCGCGCGCGTTGTGGATCAGTTCGATGCCGGGGCCGACAGCGTCATCCTGCACGGCGCGACCCCCACGGAGCTGGCGCCCGTCGTCACCGCGTACCGGTCGGTGCGACCGCACGGTTTCGAAGGGCTGCCGGCCAACCCGGGCTGGATGCGCTAGTTCAAAAGCCCGTTCCGGGCCGCGACCATGCGGCGCAGGCCGTCGCGCCAACCGACCTGGGTCGGGCCCGCGAGCTCGACCATCTTCGCGGTATTCACCGTGACTCCACCGATGGTGGATTCGGTCTCGGCGAAGGTGGCCTCGCGGCCCACCAGCTCGCCGAGGAACTCGCACCACACTTCGAGATCGACGGGATCGATCCCGCCCCAGTTCACGATCGTCGCCGGGACCGAGGCCGCGGCGAGCAACGCGGGGATCATGCGGATGATGTCGTCCTCGTGAATCGGGTTGAACCGATTGGGCCGATCGGGGTGGACCGGGACCGGCTGACCGGCCTCGATCATCGCGAGGTGGAACGCCGGCCACCCGCCGTTGTCGCCGTAGGGCACGTTGAGGCGGGCAATGGTGGTGGGCAGACCGAACTGGCGGGCGCTCGTGCGAACCACCGCCT
Source organism: Acidimicrobiia bacterium (assembly GCA_031422675.1). Lineage (GTDB taxonomy): Bacteria > Actinomycetota > Acidimicrobiia > IMCC26256 > JAENVU01 > JAENVU01. Next base: position 44,690 of record JANPMG010000144.1, read on the forward strand.
CGGCGGCGATCTTCGCGATCGAGTACGTCTCCATCATCACGCGATGGTTGTCGCCGAGCGCGTCCGTCTCGGCGAGCGGGCGGCGGCCCGCCGGCTGGTACACCCCCGTCGACGAACAGTGCAGCACGGCCTTCGCTCCCGCACAGTGCTGCATGAGGAGACCCGCGGCTTCTGCGTTCGCGGCGAGATCGATATCCCAACGGTTGCTCTTCACCACTGCGAGGTTCAGGACGTAATCGACGGCGGACGGGACGGCCGAGAAATCTCCGGCCGCCAGGTTCGTCTCGACGCAGGTGACCCCCGCAGCTTCGAGCCGGGCGCGCGCATCCGCATCACGGAAGCGGGCCAGGCCGATCACCTCGTTGTGTTCGGCGAGGGCGAGCGTGACCGGCAACGCCACTTGGCCGGTGGGGCCGGTGACGATGATCTTCTGGTCGATCAGCATCGTCGGAACCTACTGGGCACCCCGACCGGAACCGGCCGGCTACATCCCGAACTGGGCGAGGATGGCGTCGGCCTGGGAGTTCGGCAGGTACGAGCCGCCATCCACCACGAGGTTGTGGCCGGTGATGTACGCCGCGAGCGGCGACGCCAGGAACACCACCGCGTTGGCGACGTCGACCGCGGTCCCGACCCGCCGCATCGGCGTGGCGGCCTCGACCACGCCCCGGAGGTTCGCGTCGGCGAGCACCCCCGCAGTGAGCGGCGTCTCGATCAACCCCGGCGATACGCAGTTGACCCGGATCTGCGGCGCGTATTCGAGGGCCGCGTCCATCGTCAGCGAGATCACCCCGGCTTTCGCGGCGGAGTACGGGCCCTCGAAGCGGGTGGGCCGGATCCCCGAGACCGACGCATGGTTGATGATGCAGCCACCGCCCTGGGTCTGCATCAGCGGCACCGCCGCCCGGATCCCGTGGAAGGTGCCGGCGAGGTTCACGCCCACGAGCTTCGCCCATTGCCGGTCCGAGTAATCGTGCAGCGGGCGCGCCGCGCCCACACCCGCGTTGTTGAACAGCACGGTGATCGCGCCCAGCGCATCTGCGCCGCGGTTCAACGCGGGACCGAGGGAGTCCGGGTCCGCGACGTCGGCGGGAAAGAAATGCCCTTCCACCTCGTCCGCCACCGTCGGACCGCGCGTTTCGTCGATGTCGACGATGGCGACCGCGGCCCCTTCCTCGTACATCCGCCGTGCAGCGGCGGCACCAATCCCTGACGCGCCGCCCGTGATCACGACGCGTTCACCCTTCACGAGGTCCATGCCAGCGGATCCTATGAGGGTGAGCGAAGTCCGGACTCGAAGTCCGGACTCGAAGTTCGGACTCGAAGTTCGGGCGCGAGGTTCGGGCGCGAAACGGGGGAGGCTCGACGCCTCCCCCGTTTCCTCGTTCTGGTGGTGCGTGGAGCTATTTGCCCGCGAGCACCGCATCCTTGAACGCCTTCAACGGCGTGATGCGCGCCTTCTTCGATGCGGCGATCTTGATGGCCTCACCCGTGGCCGGGTTTCGACCCATCCGAGCCGCTCGCTCGACCCGTGCGAACTTGGCGAATCCCGAGATTGCGACCGGGTCACCTTTCGCGACGGTCTCGGTGACGACGTCCGTGAACGCGGCCAGGAATGCATCCGTGGCCTTCTTCTCGGATCCGGTGCGCTCTGCGAGCGCGGCAACCAACTCTCTGCGGTTCACTGGCTACTCCTCCAGTTGCAATAAGTACGACCAGGTCAGCCTGGCATGCACACTCTCGGAAAGGGCGGATTTCCGGGCACTTTTGCGAATCTCCCCCCCAACTAGGGGAGAGATGTCACGAAATGTCCGAACCGGAGGGGTCGTGGTCTCTGGGTTCGGCCCGGCCCGACGGCGCAGTGTCAGAGTCTCCGGATGGCGGAGGCGGACCACGCGACGGTGTTGGCGCGCGCGGTCGGCGCCCTCGGCGGCGACAAGCGTCCCGGCCAGCTGCGCCTCGCGGCTGCTATTGCCAGCGCGATCGGCGACGGCCATCACCTGGTCGCCGAGGCACCCACCGGGTCGGGAAAGTCGCTTGCATACCTCGCGCCCGCGATCACCTCGGGCAAGAAGGTGGTGGTGGCCACCGCCACGCTGACGCTTCAGGATCAGCTCTGGAACAAGGACCTGCCGCACCTGCGCGAGCACGGCGGCGTCCCGTTCAGCGGTGCGCTGCTGAAGGGCCGTGGCCAATATGTGTGTCGCGCCAAACTCGATCGGGCGCGGGCCGGTGAGGCGCTCCTCGACGAGCGGCCGGGTCCCACCCTCGAGCGCGACGTCGAGCGTCTCGTACGGTTCGTGGCCACCTCGCGGACCGGTGACTTCGCCGAGGTCGACGTCGCCGACGCGTCCCGCCGGGTCGCGAGCTGCGCGCCCCGTGAGTGTCCGGGCGCCACCAAGTGCAGCGACGGCGACGACTGCTTCGCCGAACAGGCCCGGACCGCCGCCAACACGGCCGACGTTCTGATCGTGAACCACGCGCTGTACTGCGCGCATCTGGCATCGAGTGGATCCGTCCTCCCCGACCACGACCTCGTGGTCTTCGACGAAGCCCACGGGCTCGCGGATGTTGCCACCACCGCGTTCGGCATCGACCTCGCACCCGTCGGCCTCCGTCAGCTCGCGAGCCGGCTCACCGGCGTGGGGGTGAGTCGGAGCGACGCCGATCCGTTGGCGGCGGCGGCCGACGCGTTGGAACGCGCGCTTGCGCAGGCTGAGGGCCGACTCGATCCGACGGCCGGCGCGGTGGCCGATGCCCTCGGCGCCGCCGCCGAACGATTGGCCGGCGCGATCCCCTCGATCGACGCGAGCGGCGACCCCACCGCGGCTGCGCAGACCACGCAGCTCGCGGCCTCCCGGCTCGAAGCGCTGCGGCGGCTCCGCGCGCCGGATGCGGACGAGGTCGTCTGGACCGAACGCGACACGCTGCATCTCGCCCCGATCGACGTCTCGAAGATCCTCGGCGCGCGTCTGTTCAATCTCACCCCCACGGTTCTCACCTCGGCGACGCTCGGCGGCGGCGCCCGGTTCACCGCGCTGACCCGTCGACTCGGACTGGATCCCGACGCCGAGCTCGGACCGATCGTCGTGTCCGACGGCAGGTCCGATGGCGGGTCCGACGGCGGGCCCCGCCACCGGTCCGACGGCGAAGATCGCGACCGCGAAGAAATGCGGCTCCCGGGCCTCGGCTACGTGGATCTCGCGGTCGAGTCACCGTTCGACTTCCGCGAACAGGCACTGCTCTACGTGCCGCGTCACCTGCCCGAGCCGCGCGATCCGAAGTGGGCCGGCGCCGCCACCGAGGAGACCGCGCGGCTCGTCGATGCGGCCGGCGGCCGGGCCCTCGTCCTCTGTACTTCGCGGGCGGCGGTCGACCGGATGGCCACCGCGTTGCGCGAAGAGACCGAGCATCCGATCCTGGTGCAGGGTGAGAGTGCGAAAGCCGTGCTGCTCGATCGGTTCGGCGCCGAGGAACAGTCCTGTCTCGTCGCCACCCGGAGCTTCTGGACCGGGGTCGACATTCCCGGACCGAGCTGCGTCCTGGTGGTCCTGGACCGACTCCCCTTCACCCGGCCCGACGACCCCCTGGCCCAGGCCCGGCGCGAGAACGCCGAGCGCCACGGCGGGTCCGGCTTCGCCGACGTCGATCTGCCGGCCGCGGCCCTGGTCCTCGCCCAGGGTGCCGGCCGCCTCATCCGCACGCGCGCCGATCGGGGCGTCGTCGCGGTCTTGGACCGGCGCCTCGCCACGGCCGGGTACCGCAACGCGCTGCTCGACGCGCTTCCGCCGATGCGCCGAGTCGTCGATCCCGACGTCGTCGCCGCGTTCCTCGCCACCTGCACCGTCTGACCCGCACCAAGCCGCGACCGAGGTCAGGGCCGGGGTCAAGGCCAGGGTCGATAGGGTCACTGCTCGTGCCGTCGTCACCGGAATCGCTCGAAGTTGCCGCCGCCGAGGGTCGGGTGATCACGTGGTTCGCCGCCACCGAGTCCGACCGCGTGGCGATCGTTTCGGATCGGGTCACGCTCACGTATTACGAACTCGATGCTCGAGTGAACCAGCTGGTCCACCATCTCCGGGCGCGCGGACTGACCACCGACGACGCCATCGCGTTGATCGCGCCCAATCGCGCCGAGTGGGTGGAGACCTACGCCGCCGCGCAACGCGCCGGATGGCGGATCACACCGGTGAACTTCCATCTCGGGGTCGACGAAGCGCGCTACATCATCGAAGATTGCGGTGCGAAGGCGGTCGTCCTCGACGGCGCACTCGCGGATCTCGCCCCGGCCGCGGCATCGGCGCCGATCACGGTGGCGATCGACGGCGCGGATCATCCCGCGCTCGCCGAGTGGGACGACTACGCCAACGCGCTCGCCGCCCAATCCAGGGACGCGATCGAGACTCCGGTGCGCGGCACGATCATGCTGTACACGTCGGGCACCACGGGCCGACCCAAGGGCGTGGCCAAGCCGAGAACCGACGGTGCCGCCAACCTCACCGAAGCGCAGTTCTCGGGCTATCTCCCCGGCGCGGTCCACCTCGTGACCGGGCCGCTGTATCACACCGCGCCGCTCATGTTGTCGTTGAACACGCCACTCCACGGCGGGGCCACCCTCGTCCTCATGGAGCAGTGGGATGCGGCGCGCGCGCTCGATCTGATCGGGACCTATCGCGTCACCCACACCCACATGGTGCCCACGATGTTCCACCGCCTCCTCGCCCTCCCGGAACCCGTACGCGAGCGCGCGGACACGTCCACGCTGCTCGCGGTCATCCACGGCGCGGCTCCGTGTCCGGTCCACGTGAAGCACCGGCTGATCGAGTGGCTCGGTCCTGTCGTCTGGGAGTACTACGGCGCCACCGAAGGTGCGGCGACGCTCGTGGATCCGAAGACCTGGCTGCGCAAACCCGGCACCGTCGGCAAGCCGGATCCGGCCGATCACGTGATCGTCGGTGACGACGACGCCAACCCCCTGCCCGCGCACACGACCGGCAGCGTGTGGATCAAAACCTCACGAGCAGATCGCTTCGAGTACCACGGCGATCCCGAGAAGACCACGGGCGCCTACCGCGGCGACTACTTCACCCTCGGCGACGTCGGCTACCTCGACGACGACGGGTACCTCTTCCTCACCGACCGCAGCGCGCATCTCATCGTCTCGGGTGGCGTGAACATCTATCCGGCCGAGGTCGATGCGGTGCTGCTCGAGCACCCGGCCGTCGGCGACGCCGCGACGATCGGCGTGCCCGACGACGAGTGGGGTGAGTCGGTGCTCGCGGTGGTGGAGGTGGCCGACGGCGTTGCGGCCGATGCTGCGCTCGCCACCGAACTCATCGCGCACTGCCGGACCCGGCTCGCGGCCTTCAAGTGTCCCCGCGCCGTCGACTTCGTGGCCAAGCTCCCGCGCCAGGACAACGGCAAGGTGGCCAAGACCAAACTCCGCGCCAACTACCGCGCCCACCCCTGACCCACCACCACCCCCGACCCACCACCACACGGTTTTGGCGTCCTGAGGTGCTGGTGGAGCGCGCGTGGTGACGCCAAAACGGGGTCAGGCGAGGTAGCGGCTGACGGTGTCCACGACGGCGGCGGGTTTGGCCGCGCCCTCGAGTTCGATGGTGATGCGCACGACCACCTGGGCACCACCGGCGATGTCGGTGACGCTCACGATCTCACCCGCGCCACGCACCCGCCCGCCCGCCGGGACCGGCGTGATGAATCGGGCCTTCTCGACGCCGTAGTTGATTCCCATCGAGATTCCACCCACGCTCAGCAGTTCGCCGAGGAACGGCGCGCACAGCGCCATCGTGAGGTACCCGTGCCCGATGGTGGTCCCAAACGGACCGTTCTGGGCGGCTTCGGTATCCACATGGATCCACTGGTGGTCGCCGGTGGCATCGGCAAACCGGTTGATCCGTTCCTGGTCGATCGTCAGCCAGTCGGTGGGGCCGAGGTTCGTGCCGACGGCGCCGGCGAGGTCTGCGATGGAGTCGATCTTCTTCACACCGCGAAGTCTGTCACCGAGGTCGGCGGCAGATCCGCACGTGACCGGGCCGCTCCCGGTACCGTCGAGACCTATGAGTCCCCATCGATCTCCGAGCGGAATCCTGGGTGGACCCGTCGACGGTCCGGCCCGGCTCGCAGCTTCCTTTCCGGCGGTCCCAGCCGTCGACGGAATGCTGGTCCTCCACCGAGCCAAGGGTTTCGCGGGGCGAATCATCGCGTTCGACGGCACCCAGGTAGTCCTGCGCGGCAGCACCGGCCTCGAGCAGACCTTCCCGGTCAACCCCGGGGACTTTGCCGTTGACGGATCCGCGGTCCACCTCGTCGCGCCAAAACCGCGCGCCGAGTCCGACGGCCCCGACCTGCGCGGCGGGACCGTACAGACCAAGGTGCGGACTGCGTCGGGCAGCCGGAAAGTGGAGGGCGCGAGCGCACGAACCGCGCGCGCCAGCCGGATCTTCGTCGAAGGAAAGCACGACGCCGAGCTGATCGAAAAGGTCTGGGGTGACGATCTCCGCATCGAGGGGATCGTGGTGGAGATCCTCGAGGGCGTCGATCACCTCGACGACGCGATTCGCGAGTTCGCGCCCGCGCGCGATCGTCGGTTGGGGGTGCTCGTGGATCATCTCGTCCCGGGTAGCAAGGAAGCGCGACTCGCGGCCACGATCGTCGACCCGAACGTGCTGGTACTCGGCACGCCCTTCGTCGACATCTGGGCCGCGATCCGCCCGAAGACCGCCGGCATCAGCGCCTGGCCGGATATCCCGATGGATACTCCGTGGAAGGACGGCATCTGCGCCACGCTCGGCGTTGCCGATCCGCCTCGGTTCTGGGCTCAGCTCCTCGACGCGGTCACGGACTGGGGCGACCTGCACCAGACCCTCGTCGCTTCGGTGGAACAACTCATCGACTTCGTGACGACCCCGGGCGCGCACCGATGAGCGCCTTCGCCCTGCGTCGAGTCACGGCTCGGGCCGCAAACCTCATCGTCTTCGCCCTCATCTTCTTTGGCTTCGTCCTGAGCGCGTGCAGCAGCGGCGGGAGTAGCGAACAGAGTCGCACCACCACCCCGAAGCCGGACGCGAAGCCGCAACTGCTCCGAATCCTCGTCACCAACGACGACGGGTTCGACGCGCCGGGTATCGACGTCGTCACGGAGGCGCTGCGCAAACTGCCACGAGTCGAGGTCACGGTCGTGGCACCAGCCACCAACAAGAGTGGAACCGGCTCGCAGTCGACCCCCGGCACCCTGACCGCGACGGAACAGCGGACGGTGAGCGGATACCCGTCCACCGCGGTCGACGGCTTCCCTGCCGACACCGTGCGCTACGCGCTCGACACGCAGGGCCTCCGGCCCGACGTCGTCGTGTCCGGCATCAACGCGGGTCAGAACCTCGGTCCGATCACCGACGTGTCCGGGACGGTCGGTGCCGCGAAGGCCGCGGCCGCGAGGGGCATCCCCGCGATCGCCGCCAGCCAGGGCTTGGTCACCGGCGTCGACGCCCAGTACCGCGTGGGCGCCGAGCTCGTCGTTGCGTGGATCCGTGCGCACCGGAGCACATCTAGGTCCGAGGGCCACTCGTTCCTCGGGCGGAACGGCGCCGACGTCGTCAACCTCAACATTCCCACCTGCGCCGCGGGACAGCTGCGCGGCGTGAAGACCGTCCCCCTCGCCACCGACGATGCCGGGGCGCTGGACCCGGCCGACTGTGTTTCGACGACGACCGATGTGACCACCGACATCGCGGCGTTCCATAGCGGTTTCGCCGCGGTCACCGAGCTCACCCCGACGGGCCAGACGGTGACCAGCAGCACCACGTTCCCCACGAAACCCTCAGGCTGAGGAACCCAACCGACGAAGAAGATCGCGTGAGTGACCGTCCCGCCAACTCTCCCATCGGCTCTCCCCCGGGCTCTCCCACCGCCGACGCACCAACGACTCCGCCGGTGGGCTGGCTCCGGGGTGTGATCGTGGACGCGATCGACGTCGACCGGCTGGGCGCATTCTGGCAACAGGTGCTCGGCGTCGGCATCGCCGAACAAGTCCCGGGATGGCTCCAGCTGAAGTTCGGCGCCGAGGGATCGCTCATCGCGTTCCAACCCGTGGACCCGGTCGCCCACGCGCCCGGTCGCATCCGGATCGACATCGAGGTCGAGGATCTGGAGGCGGCCACCGCGCGCATCGTCGCGCTGGGCGGCGCGCTCGAGGAGATCGTCCGCTTCCGGCCCGGGGAAGAACACCGGGTGATGACCGATCCCGAAGGCAACCAGTTCAGCATCGTGTCCCCATTCCCGCCCGACCTCGCGGTGCGATGAACCACGCGCTCGTGATCCGAGACCGTGAGCGACTCACACCCGACATCGCGGTGGCGTTCGTGCAGGCCGTGCTCGGTGGCATCAGCGTCGACGGGCACGTCACGCCGCTCCAACATGAAGTGATCCGCCAGGTGGCACGCCACGTGCTCGGCGTGACCACCGATGTCGACACCCTCGAACCGCTCGACGCCGCAGCGGCCAAGCAACAGATCGCGGACCCCGCGCTGTGCCGTCGACTCGTGCAGGCAATCGTCACACTGGAAATGCTCGAAGATCCCATCCCGCCTGCGCTCGCCACGCAAGTGCGGCGGTTCGCCCGCACGCTGGGTGTGGAGGAACCGATGGTGAACGCGGCGCGGCACGCCGCGCGCGGTCACCTGGCGCTCATGTACGCCGACATCGCGCGGAACTCGTACTACACCCAGGAGGCACTCGAACAGGCCGTGGACGGCCACCTCTGGCGGACCATGCGATCAAAGTTCGCGTACAGCAACCTTCTCGCCAGCCGGTCGATCGAGCGCAGGTGGGCCGCGCTCGCCGACATGCCCGAAGGTTCGCTCGGACGCGCGACATCGGAGTTCTATCGGATCCATCGGTTCCCGATACCCGGAGCCCGGCGGGGCATCGGGGAGATCGGCGCGCACCACGACTTCGTGCACGTCCTCGCCGACTACGCCCCGAACCCCGAAGGCGAGATCAACGTCTTCGCGTTCATCGCCACTGCGATGCAGAACCCGAGAGGCTTCGTGCAACTGGTGATGACGCTCGGGCTGTTCCAGAACGCCACCATCACCCACGTGGCGGGGCGGAAGGTCGTGCTCGCGCGCCAGGGCACGCTCGAGGAACCCGGCGCGTGTGAACGGTTCGCCGACGCGCTGCATCGCGGATCGGTGTGCAAGGTCGACGCCTTGGGTATCGACCATTTCGCGATCGCACCCGAACCGCTCGACGTCCTGCGGGATCGGTTCGGCATCCCGGCGAAGTCTGACCCAGCCGCGCCGGGCGCGCTCGACCGCTACTGACGGGATTCCGTCGGTCCACTCCGGCGCGCGCCCAGCACGATCAGTGCCGCCAACCCGCACACCGCGGCCAGCGCCCAACTCGGGCCGCGCAACGCGTCGACGAACCGCTCGGCTGCAGCCGGCGTCTCCACGCGCGGCGTCCCGGCCACCCCCGCACCCATTGCGGCCAGCCCGATCAACGCTCCGAGCTGACGGACTTCATTCACCACCCCGGATGCCAGGCCGCCCGCCGTGGCATCCACGCCACTCATGGCCGCAATGTTCGACACATTGAACACGAACGCTTGCCCCACACCGGACAACATCAAGGCGACAATCATGGTCACGACCCCGGATCGGGTGCTGAGCGTGGCAAACGACGCCACCGAGATGGCGACAACGATCAGGCCGCACCCCATCAACGGCCGCGAGTCGAATCGTCGCGTGGCCGCGCCCGCCACCGGTGACAGAACCATGAGCGGCACCGTCATCGCGAGGAACACTGCGCCCGCGCCGACGGCATCGAAACCTTGCACCTGTTGGAGGTACAACGACGCGAAGAACGCGACCGTGGCGAACGCCGCGTTCCCGACGAACGCAGTGACGGCCGCCGCGGCCGAGCGCCGGTCGGTGAACAGCCGGCGGTCAATAAGGGGTTGCGACGCGCGCAGTTCCTCGCCAACGAACCACGTGAGCAGCGCCACCGCGGTCACGCCCGCACCCACCACCACGGGCGACCCCCATCCCGACTCGGGCGCCTGGAGGACTGCGAACACGCCGAGCCCCAAACCCACCGTGAGCGCGACCACCGCGCGAACGCCGATCGGATCGCGCGATCGGGCCTTGGGGTCGTCGCACTCGGCGCGCAGCCACCACGCCACCGCCAGCGCGATCGGCACGTCCATCAGGAAGAACACGCGCCATACCGAGACCGCTTCGACGAGTCCTGCCACGAGCGGGCCGGCGGCCGAGCCCACTGCGCCGACCGCGGCCCAGATCCCGACGATCCGACCCCGTTCGGCGGCCGGCGCCGACGCGTTGACCAACGTGAGTCCGGTGGCGGTGAGGATCGATGCACCGAGTCCCTGGGTCATCCGCCCGGCCACCAGCACCGCAGCATTCGGTGCGAGCCCGGTCACCAATGCGCCGAACCCGAAGGCCGCGATCCCGATTCGGGTCAGGCGCAACGCACCGAACCGGTCCGCCGCCCGCCCCGCCACGATCAGCGGCGCCGCCAGCGTGAGAAGGTATCCGTTCACGATCCACGTCAGGTCCGCGGTGGACAGCCGAAGGTCGGCGCCGATCGGGTCGAGCAGCACCGACGCTCCGAGGAAATCCAGCGCGACCATCACGTTCACCGCACACAGGACCACGACCATCGGGCCCAGAGGTCGGCGCGACCGTATTCGTGCGTTCAACGGGGAGTGCCGCTCATCCGAAGAGCCCGAGCGCTCGACCGGCGGCCAACTGGACCGCAGGCGTGAGTACCTCCACGAAGTGGTCCGAGCACCAGTCACCGAGTTCGTCGTCATAGGTCGCGGGAACGGTGACGGCGTGGACGCACGCGACTGCGGCCAGCACGTGGCGCACGAGCGGACGGATCGATGCTCCGTCGGCGGAGCGCGATGCGAAGGGAACCGTCCAGAAGTCCGGGGTCTGCATGGCTGGCGCCCCGCCCGGGATCGTTCCCGGTCCGTCCGGCGCGACCACGGTGACCGTGGCCGATCCGGGTTGGCGCGAGTTCAGCAGCGTGATCGTGATGGAGTTCTCGCGGCGGGCCAACTCGGTGCCGAGGTCCGCGAGCGCGCCGTCCCGAGCGAGGAGCTGCGCGTGGACGTACGCACCGAGCGCGTGCAGCAGTGCCTCCTCGGCATGGCCTGCGCCCGGACCCGACCACAGCAGGTCGTGCACGATCGACGGCAGCAACAGCCTCGGGTCCTCGGCTCGATAGCGCTCGTTCACGACTCGTCCGCGCGCCGGCCGCTCATTCGCGCCGGCCCGGCCATCGGCGGCAGGTCCCACCACCCGACCGGGCGACTCTGGCCGCCCGTAAACCAGCCGGGTCACTGCGGTGCGGCCCGCGGTCCACGCATCGAACACCGCCTCCCCTGCAGTGCCGACGAGTTCGACCAGCACCCGCTCGATCGCCGCGTCGGGATGGCGATCTCCGGCGGCGGGGACCATCGGCGGCCCGTCGGGGTACAGCCCCGGTTGACCGAACAACGGCGTCGAGCTGAACCGACCGATGTCGGCCGGAACCCGGGGCGGCCGCGCCAAACGGTCCGAAATCACCCAATCGGCCGCGTCGCGCCCCGTCTCGTCGCGCCCCGTCATCGGGTCGACGGTACCGGCGCCGAGAACACGAACCCCGGACCCGCACCAAAGACCCGCCCCCCGGACGCGTACCAGTCGCTCGTCAGACATCCATGGCTTGCGCCCCGCACGGACGCTTCATGCTCATCGTCGCGTCGGTCGCGCGCCGCCGACCTAACGTTCTCACTCGGCCGCACGCACCCGTCACGCGGCGTTCCCACTCGCCGCGAAGGACCCCCACGATGACGTCGGACCGCGACAGCCTGGCCATCAACCCGCTCTTCACGCGCGCGGGTGAGGCACGCGAGCGGCCGCGCTTCACGTTGGCCGACGACGAGATGCTGCCGGAAACCGCGTATCAGATCGTCCACGACGAGGCGATGCTCGACGGAAACGCGCGGCTCAACCTCGCCACGTTCGTGGGGACGTGGATGGAACCGGAAGCGGGGCGCCTCTACCAAGACTCGTTCGATCGCAACATGATCGACAAGGACGAATACCCGGCCACCGCGGCCATCGAGGATCGGTGCTGGCGGATCCTCGCCGACCTCTGGCACGCGCCCGACCCGGGCGGCGCGATCGGTACGTCGACCATCGGTTCGTCGGAGGCGTGCATGCTGGGCGGCCTCGCGCTCAAGCGCCGATGGCAACACGCCCGGCGCGCGGCCGGCAAGCCCACCGACCGTCCGAATCTCGTGATGAGTTCCGCGGTGCAGGTGTGTTGGGAGAAGTTCACGAACTACTGGGACGTCGAGATGCGCCTCGTCCCGATCTCCGAGGAACATCCCACCCTGGACGGGCACGACCTCGCGTCGTACGTGGACGAGAACACGATCGGTGTGGTCGCGATCATGGGCGTCACCTACACCGGCCAGTACGAGCCGGTTGCGAAGATCGCGGCCGCCCTCGACGCCATCGAGGCAGCCACCGGTCTCGACATCCCCATCCACGTCGACGGCGCGTCGGGCGCGTTCATCGCGCCGTTCCTCCAACCCGAGATCGAGTGGGACTTCCGAGTGCCGCGCGTGCACTCCATCAACACGAGTGGGCACAAGTACGGCCTCGTCTATCCCGGCGTCGGCTGGATCGTGTGGCGCACCGTCGAACACTTGCCCGAGGACCTCGTGCTGCGAGTCTCCTACCTCGGCGGCGACATGCCCACGTTCGCGCTCAACTTCTCCCGGCCCGGCGCGCCGGTGTTGTTGCAGTACTACAACTTCCTCCGGTTGGGTCGGGACGGTTACGCCGCGGTGCAGGGGGCGAACCGAGACGTGGCCCGGTACCTGGCCGGTCAGATCGGCGCGATGGACACCTTCGACCTCTGGAACGATGGTTCGGACATCCCGGTGTTCGCATGGCAGCTCGCGAAGGGTCACACCGAGAACTGGGATCTCTACGACCTCTCGGCCCAGTTGCGCCAACGCGGCTGGCTCGTCCCTGCGTATCCGATGCCCGACGACCTGGCCGACCGCACCGTGCAGCGCATCGTCGTGCGCAACGGCCTCTCCATGGATCTCGCCAACCTGCTGCTCAACAGCATCCGCGAGTGCGTGGACTATCTCGACGGTTTGAGCGGCCCCCTGCCCAAGCAACGCCGAGCCACCACGTCGTTCCACCACTGAACGCCGCCAGGGCGAACCCGCCTGAACCCGACGAGGCGTGCGAACGGAAGCGCCGCAATCCC
>JANPMG010000145.1:0-45560 GCA_031422675.1 Acidimicrobiia bacterium
TGAACGTGGACGGTCTCACGGAGTGGTCGACGCCCTACTCCGGACTCCGCCGAGTTCATCAACTCGATGTGGACCCGAGGCTGCGGATGCGCATCGGCGCGCGGGTCACGCCGGTGTTGCGGGTGGCGTCCACCGCGCACGGCCATTGGTACGACCGGCTGCTGTACGCCCCGATCGCAGATCGCGTCCAGGGGATGCCGGCGCCGATCGGTGTGCTCGCGGACCGCCGCGTCGATCTCGACGAAGTGGATCTGCTGCACCTCCACTGGCCGGAGTGGTTCGGGTTCGACGATCCAGCGGTGCACGCGGAGCTCATCGCGACGCTGGCCGCGCGCGGGATCCCGATCATCTGGACCGCGCACAACCTCACCCCGCACGCCCGCCGCCCCGACGTGTACGACGCGATCTACCAGCAGTGGGCCGCCGCCGCCGATGCGGTGATCCACCACTCCAGTTCGGGTCGGGCGCGGATGCTTGCTCGCTACTCGTTCCGGCCGGAGTGCCGCCACGAGACGATCGTCCACGGACACTTCGGCGACCTGTGGCCGCAGGTGGCCGCCATGAACCGCGCCGACGCCGAGGCGCGCCTCGGTTTCGCACCCACCGCCATCCGCATCGGCCTCGTGGGTGCGCCGCGCGAAGACAAGAAGGTGATGGAGTTCCTCGAGGCCGTCACGCAGTGCGCCCGCGATGACATTCAGGTGGCGTGCTGGTCGCTCCGCATCGACGAGACCGCACCCACCGACCCGCGCATCGTCACCGCCGACCGCTATCGCGGGGTGGACGAGTCCACCTACGCCACCCGTCTCGCCGCGTGTGACGTGCTGGCCTTCCCCTTCGATCCCGACGGCGACATGCTCGCGACCGGAACCGTGGCCGATGCGATCGGCGTGGGGATCCCCGCGCTCGTCTCCGATTGGTCCTTCCTCACCGAGATGCTCGGCGATGCAGGGATCCCGTGCGGCCATCGTGCGCCCGACATCACGCGCACGCTCGACGGGTTGACCCGAGCCGATATCGACTCGGCCCGCACCGCGATGAGCGCGCTCCGCCCCCGCTTCGACTGGGAACCACTCGCCACCCGCACTGCGGATCTGTTCGAACGGGTCGTGCTCGACGAGCCCTGACGACTTCGCGCGTCGGCGCGCGTCAGCGCGCGTCAGCCCGCGGCCAGCCATGCCCGCAGCGTGGCGGCATCCCGTCGTAATGCATCGACGGCGTCGTCGGCCACGAACTCCAAGAACGCGTAGCGGTGCTCCACCCGGTCGTCGGCGAGTGCACCCGCGGCCGCCGCCGCGAGGACCTCGGTCCACCGCGCGGCCCCCTCGGCGAGCGAGCGGCGGTCGGTCGCACTCGCCCATTCGTAGACATGAAGGTGCGAGAGGCGGCGCCCGAGTTCCCGAAGCTCGCCGGCATCGGCGGTGCCGACCGAGTCCCGCCAGTACGGCGGCTGCCAATACGTGAAGAGATTCGGCGCGTCGATCGCATCGAGCAACGCCTGCGTTCCGCCGACGGTGCCGGTCGGGGTACCGCCGTGAAACTCCAACGCCACCGTAAGTTCACGCGTCGCGGCCGCTGCGCAGCACTGCGCCAACGCGTCCACGAGCGCGGCGTACGCCCGCGTACCGGACTCCACTCCGAACCCCGCCCACACCCGCACGTTCGGCGCACCGAGTGCGACCGCCGTGTCCAGCGTCGTCTCGACCGCTGCGTCCAGTTCCGCGTCCGTCCGATTCCGGTCGGACACCGGCCCCGCGAACAAGTACGAGCCGTACGACGCCACGGCCAAATCCGCAGCACCCGACGCGGCACGCGCCCGGGCCGCTGCCGCGAGATCACCCGGCGGAACGTGGACGTCACCGCCCCACTCGATACCGTCGAGTCGGCACTCCGATGCGATGCGCGCCACCGCGTCGATGGACTCCGCGCGCAGCGTCACCGAACACAGTCCGGGCCGGATCCGGCTCACGCGATGCGATCCAGATCCTCCGCGCGCACGGGATATCGCGGTGGCTCACCCGCGGCGAAGCGCTCGACCTCCTGCACCGCGAGCTCTGACAGCCGGACCAGCTCGTTGCCCATCGCACCGGCCACGTGCGGCGTGACGAACGCGTTCGGCAACGTGAGCAGCGGATGACCCGCCGGGAGCGGGTCGGGCTCGGTCACGTCGAGCACTGCGGCGAGCCGGCCCGCGGTCAGCTCGGCCAGCAACGCGTCCTGGTCCACCAACGCGGGCCGCGCGGTGTTGAGCACGGTGACACCGTCATGGAGCCGTGCGAGTTGGGCAGCGCCGATCATGCCGCGCGTCGCCGGGATGTCCGGCGCGTGGATCGAGAGCAGGTCCACGGACGCGCAGAGGTCGTCGAGGTCGTCGACCTTGGCCACTCCCAACGCCGTCGCTTCCTCGGCCGAGAGATACGGGTCATAGACCGAGATCACGAGATCCGAGTCACGGAGCCGTTCGATCACGAGCCGTCCGACGAACGATGCCCCCACGATGCCGAGCCGGGCACCGCAATTGCCGACGCGGGCGAGGTCCAGCGGGACCGGCGTTCCCGGCGCCCGCAGCCGTTCGCGGACGAGGAATACCCCTTTGTTCGCGAGCAGGATCACACCCACCGCGTAGTCGGCGACGGGCACCGCGTTCGCGGCTGCGGCGGAGGTGACCACGATGTCGCGATCCCAGACCGCGTCGGTCACCTGCCACTTGACCGTTCCTGCGCCGTACGCGAAGAGCGCGAGATGCGGCGCGCGCGCCAGCACGGCGGCCGTCAGCGTGGGACAGCCCCAATGGCCAACGATGACGGTGGCGTCGGCCAAGGCGTGCGCGGCGCGCTCGTCGTCGAAGTTCGCGAACGGGACCGGGTCGACCACATCGCCCGCGGCCTCGAGTCGGGTGCGTTGCTCGGCGGTGAAGAGGTGCTCGACCATCCCGTCGAGCATCCCGAACACGATTCGCGGCGTGGGCATGCGCGCATGTTGGCACGAGCGCCGACCACGTTGCGTGAAAGCCGACCACCGTGGGAGGCTGCGCGCGAATCTCGGAAAGGGATCCGGAATGCGGAAATCGGTCGTCGTTGCGGTGCTGCTCGCCCTGGTCACGACAAGCTGTCGTGTGCTCGTGAACCCCGATCCACCCGGCGCTCCGAGCACCGACGGGTTCGTAAACGCGGCCTACTGGGCCGAGCGCCAGAACTCCTATCTGGAGTACGCCTCCACCCAGTTCTCGCCCGGCTCTCCCCCCAACCTCATCGCCAACGCGGAGCACTCCCGCCGCACCGGCACGCCGTTCAACACCGCCGGAATCACCGTCGCCGACTACGCCAACTCGTTCTCGCGGATGGACAACTTCGTCGACACCGCGGACTTCGATCTCACCTACATCGTGAACCTCTGGTACGGCTACAAGGACCTGCTGCCGGCCGATCTGAACGCCGAGATCGAGAGCCACATGCGGTCCTTCAAGTACTGGTACACGGACCCGCAGCCAACCGGCACGGTGGACCAGCGGTACTACTGGTCCGAGAACCACCGCCTGCTGTTCCACGCCGACGAGTATCTCGCCGGCCAAGCGTTCCCGGACGCCGTCTTCAGCTCGGACGGCAACACCGGCGCGTGGCACAAGGAACGCGCCCGGGGGTTCATCGACGAGTGGCTCACCCAGAAGGCCCGCTTCGGCTTCACCGAGTGGCACTCGGACGTGTACTACCAGAAGACGTTCGATGCGCTGATCACCGTCGTCGAGTGGGTGGACGATCCCGATCTGGTGCGCCGGGCTTCGATGCTCCTGGACCTGTTGCTGTTCGACATCGCACTCAAGATCCAGAAGGGCAACTTCGGCGCGACCCACGGACGCTCCTACATGAAGGACAAGAGTCGGGCCGTCGATCAGGACGTGTTCAACATGTCCAAGTTGCTGTTCGACGACACGAGCCTGCCGTACTCCTCCGCCGGTGATGCCGGCGCGGCGTTGCTCGCACGGGCCCATCGCTACCGCGTGCCCGCGGTGATCGTGCGGGTCGGCCAGTCGAAACACACCTTCACCAGTCGGGAGCACATGGGCATCCCGCTCGATGCCGGCGCGCCCGTGGACCGAACGCAGACCGGTCTCCTCGGTCACTCGTTCACGGACCCGGCCGAGGTCCCGTTCTGGTGGGAACTCGGTGCGCAGACCGCGTGGCAGACCGTGCCGCTCACCCTCGACACCCTCGATTCCACCGGTCTCTGGGAGTCGGATTTCTTCAAGCCGTTCAAGCCCATCGCGGACATCACCGGCGGTGATCGCATGGTGGCCCAAGACCTGGCCCAACAGCTCGAACCGATGCTCGGTTTCGCGCTCCTCACCGCGGTCGACACCTACACCTACCGCAGCGCCTCGGTGATGCTCTCAACCGCGCAGTCGTATCGCGCCGGCAAGTTCGGCGAGCAGATCCACGTGAGCCAGGCCACCCTCGACGAGAACGCGATCGTGTTCACCACGCATCCGAAGAACGAACCCGAGTCGGGCACCCGGTGGCCCGATCGCGACGGCTACTGGACCGGCACCGGCTCCATCCCGCGTGCGGCGCAACACGGCGCGCTCTCCATGAGTCTCTACGCGCCGATCTTCACCAGTCCCGGACCGCCGCTCACCGCCTTCCGGTACCTCGACTACACCCACGCGTACTTCCCGCAGGAGCGCTTCGACGAAATCACCCAGAGCGGGAACTGGACGTTCGGTCGGCGCGGCAACGGGTACGTCGCGCTGTACTCGTGGCGGCCGGTGCAATGGCGCACCTACACCGATCCGGGCGTCTTCACCAACGGGCTCACGCAATCCTTCGATCTCGTCGCCCCCGGTGGCGCCGACAACGTCTGGCTCACCCAGGTGGGTGACGCGCAGGAGTTCGGCCCGTTCAGCGCATTCCGCGCCGCGGTCCTCGCCGACGCGCCGGTCGTGACCCCGCGCCCGAAGAACGGTGACCTCGCCGGCGGGTTCGACGTGTCGTACCACTCGCCCACCGAGGGCACAGTCGCGTTCGGTAGCACCGGCGGACTCGCGGTCCAGGGCCGGGCCGTGCCGCTCGACTCCGGCCGGCGGTACGACAACCCCTGGGCGGTCGCCGAGTTCGACACGCCGAAGGTGACGATCGCGGACGCGGCCGGTGGGGTTGCCCTCGACTTCACGCACGGAACCCGCGTGGTGAGCAGCATGATCAACCACCCCGCCGACCCGCATCGATGACCCACGCCCTCGGCATCGACGTCGGGACCACCAACGCCAAGGTCGCGCTCGTCGACGACACCGGCCGGCTCGTCGCGTCGGCGGCGCGCCCGATCCTGACCGTCCGCGACGGTGACGTCGCCGAGCAGGATCCCGCCCAGCTCTGGGGTGCCGTGGTCGACGCGATCTTCGAGGTCGTGCGCATCGCGCCGGGCGCCGCGGCCGACGTCGCCCACATCGGCGTCGACAGTCAGTACTCCTCCATCGTGCCGGTCGACACCGACGCCAATCCGGTGGGTCCGCTCGTGATGTACCTGGACCGGCGGGGCACCGACCACTGCCTCGCCATCTTCGGTCGCGAGCCGGATGCGTTCATGACCTTCATTGAGCATCACGGCATCCCGCCCGTGGGTGCCGGGGCCTCGATCTCCCACCTGCTCTATTTCCAGCACGATCGGCCCGAGATCCACGCCCGGACCGCGGCGTACCTCGAACCCATGGACTACGTGATTGCGCGCCTCACCGGTGTGATCGCCGCCAATCAGTGCACGCAGTTCACCGCCCTCCTCACCGACAATCGCACGCTCGGCGGCACCGAGTACGACGCCGAACTGGTGCGGATGAGCGGCATCGACGCGAGCCGGCTCCCGCCATTGCGGTCGCCACAGGATCCGATCGGCCCGTTGCGTCCCGCGATTGCGGCCCAGCTGGGGCTGCCCGGCGCGGCCGTCGTCCACGCACCGATCAACGACAGTCATGCAGGCGCCATCGCCACCGGAGCCCGGCGCGCCGATCGCATCGGCTTGATGATCGGCACCACCTCGGTGCTGCTCGACACCACCGATCGGCACGGCACCGACCTCGACCACGAGGTGCTCTCGATGCCGAGCCCGTTCCCGGGTGAGTACATCGTGTGGGCCGAAAACGGTCTCGGGGGCAAGGTGGTGGAGCACGTGCTCGATCACATCGTGCACGCCACCGACGAACTCGGCGACCACTCCACGCCCGACCGGTTTGCGCGGCTCGACGATCTCCTCGCCGGCGTCCCACCCGGCAGCAACGACGTGCTCTTCCTACCGTGGCTCGCCGGCTCGCTGTCACCGGTCGCGGACTCCAACATGCGGGGTGGATTCATCAACCTCTCGCTCGACACCGAGCGCCGCCATCTCGTGCGCGCGGTCATCGAAGGCGTCGGGTACAACCTGGCGTGGCTGCTGCCCGTCGTCGAAGCATTCTCGGGCCGCACCGATCAAGAGGTCGTCTTCGGCGGCGGCGCCGCCCGTTCCGCGCAGTGGGTACAGACCCTCGCCGACATCTTCGACCGTCCCGTGTCCGCCGTCGCCGACCCGCACCAGGTGATCGCGCGCGCCACGGCGCTCTACGCCTTCCACCGCGGTGGTCTCCTGAGTCTCGACGATCTCGATGCCACGGTGGATGTCGCCACGCGGGTGGAGCCCCAGCCGGAATACCGCGGGGTGTACGACCGCCTGCAACCCCAGTTCACGGCCGCGTTCGAAGCGCTGCGGCCGATCTACACCTCCCTCAACAGTTAGACCAAAGGACTCCTCCATGTCTGCATACCCGTACGCCGAGCGGTTCCCTGTGTTGCGCGGGCTGCCGTCGGAAGGCCGTGACCGGACCTCGATCGTCAACGAGTTGCGCGGGCTCGCCACCGCCGAGGACCAGGCGTGGGAGACCGGCAAGTGCTCCGGCACGATGTACTGCGGCGACCACGACCACTACGACTTCATGAACGAAGTCTTCGGCATGTACAGCCACATGAACGTGCTCCAGCGCGACATCTGTCCGAGTGCCACCCGCTTCGAGGGCGAGATCATCGCCATGGCCCTGGACCTCATGCATGGGACCGCGGCGGAGAGCACCGACGACGGCCCGGTCGGGCTCATTACCTCGGGCGGTACCGGCAGCATCCTGCACTCGGTGTTGGCGTATCGCGAGTGGGCCCGCAACGTGAAGGGCATCGAGCGGCCGAACATCATCAAGCCCGAGACCGCGCACCCGGCATTCAACAAGGCCTGCCACCTCGTCGACGTCGAACTGCGCGTCGCCCCGGTCGATCCGGCCACTGCGCAGGCGGACGTCGGCGCCGTCGCCGATCTCATCGACGAGAACACCGCCGCGCTCATCGGCTCGGCGTGCAACTACGGATACGGAACCATCGACCCGATCGCAGAAATGGGCGAACTCGCGCAGTCACGGGGCATCGGCCTGCACGTGGACGGGTGTCTCGGCGGGTTCATCCTGCCGTGGGGCGAGCAGCTCGGCTACGACATCCCGGCGTTCGACTTCCGCGTCCCCGGTGTGACCAGCATCTCGGCCGACACGCACAAGTACGCGTACGGACTGAAGGGCACGTCGGTCCTGTTGTTCCGGGACCGGATCCTGCGCAACGGCCAGTACTTCTATCTGACCGACTGGACCGGTGGGAAGTACTGCTCCCCCGGCATCGACGGCTCGCGTTCCGGCGGGCTCCTCGCGGCGACGTGGGCCGGCATGGTGTCGCTCGGGCGCCAGGGCTACCTGGGGTACGCGAAGCAGATCTTCGAGACCGCGTTCTCGATGCAGGACGCGGTGAAGTCACACTCGGAGCTGCGCATCATCGGTTCACCGACGTTCTGCTTCAGCTTCACCTCCGATGACTTCGACATCTACCACGTGAACGATTTCATGCGGACACGCGGGTGGCGGTTCAACGGTCAGCAGTACCCGAACGCGATCCACATGGCGGTCACCCGGCCCCAGACCCAGGACGGCCTCGCCACCACCTTCGCCGACGATCTCGACGACGCGGTGCGCTACGCGGTGGAACACAAGGACGAGCCGGCCAAGAGCAGCGCCATCTACGGCGGTGTCGCCGGCGGCGCCACCGAAGAGGCCACCGCCTTCATCGAGACGATCATGGCCTCGATGATGGACGACCAGCAGTCCCTGCCGTCGACTTGATCTCGCCGGTCTGATCCGCCCTGGCGGCGGGGTCTCGCAGCGTGGGGTGCCGCTATGCCCCGAACTCGTTCACTGGCCCCCTACCCACCGATACGGTGGCGGGAAAGGACATTGAACGGGCGGACGATGAAACATTGGCCGGAACCCTCCCAGCGGCGCGGCAAAGTCATCCGACGACAGCGTGGGTCACGGATTCGAAGACTGAGCGAGTCGGCCGAACCGCGCATCTGTGTGCCCGACCTGACTCCACGCATGGAGTTCGCTCCAGAACGGGCCATTCCCGAACCGCGTCTGGGTTCCGCGTCACGCTCAACGTGACGTCCATCCCAATCGCCGAGACCGATCCGACGCGCACCCAGGTGGCACGTCACCCGACCGGCGGTGCGTTCCGCGGGACGTCCCAGAATCATCCACGTCCCGCGGGACACAGAGTTAACGACTTCTGTGCACTTTGGTGGGCCCTGGGTCCCCAAAGTGCACGAAAGTCGAGGAAAGTCGAGAACGGATCAGGGAGCGAGCCAGTTCCAGCGGCGGATGACGCGGTAGTCGTGTTCGTGGCCGATGACGGAGACGGACGCGGGGTCCAAGCCGAGGACTCGGCCGGTCTCGGGCGCAAGTCCGAGCACGCACGCGGTGAGGATGCGCAGCACGTGCGCGTGGGCGAAGAGGACGACCCGCCCGTCGATCCCGTCACACTGGGACAACACCGCGGCGACCCGCTCGGCGACGGCCGCGAGGGTCTCGCCCTCGGGAACCGGATCGCGCCACACACTCCAACCGGGCAGGTCTTCTCGGATCTCCGCGGTCGTGCGGCCCTCGTAGACGCCGTAGTCCCACTCACGCAGATCGTCGAGCACCACCGCGTTGGCAAATCCGGCGAGGCGGGCCGTCTCGCGCGCCCGCCCGAGCGGACTCGTGAACGCCGCCGCGAACGGTTGACGATCCAGCGGACGGAAAAGACTGGCGGCCTCGCGGCGGCCGGACTCGGTCAGCGCGATGTCGGTGCGGCCGGTGTGGCGGCCGGTCGCCGACCATTCGGTGGCACCGTGGCGCACCAACCACAACTCGGGACTCATCGGGTGCGGTGCTCGACGCCGTTCTCCCGAGCGACGAGCAGATCCGTCGCGAGGTCGAGGAAGAGTCCGTGTTCGACGATGCCGGCGCGCCGACTCAACATCCCTGCGAGGCGGGACGCGTCACGGATGGGCGGGAACGCGCAATCGAGGATCCAGTTGCCCTCGTCGGTCACGTACTCGGCGCCACCAGCGGCGCGCCGGACCGCAACACCGGCACCCATGTCGTCGAGGTACTCGGACTCGGGTCGCCACCCGAAGGTCGCCACCTCCACCGGCAGCGCAACTCGACCGCCGAGCTGTTCGGTCAGCTTCGACTCGTCGATGACGATCACTTCGCGCGCGCTCACCTGCGCGACCATCTTCTCCCGCCAGAGCGCGCCGCCCGCACCCTTGATGAGGTTGAGATCGGGGTCCACTTCGTCGGCGCCGTCGATGGTGAGATCGATGACCGAGTGGTCCGCCAAGGTCGTGAGTTCGATTCCGGCGGCAACGGCCTCTGTCTCGCTGGCCTTCGACGTGGGGATGCCGAGCACACCGTGGAGTTGCCCGTCCGCGATGCGTGCACCGATCGCCCGGATCGCGTGCGCGGCGGTGCTCCCGGTCCCGAGTCCCACCACCATTCCCGACTCGACCCACGACGCCGCGAACTCGCCCGCAGCCTGTTTCTGCTCGTCCTGATTCATACCCGAGTCTCCCTTGTGGCACGCGTGAGCACCGGATCGTGCCAGCCGCCGTCCCGGGTGATCAGCGCATCAGCCTCAACGGGACCCCACGTGCCGGGCTCGTACGGGATCGCGGGACCATGTTTGGTCAACACCTTTTCGACCACGCGCCACGCCTGCTCGACGCCGTCCTCGCGGGCGAACAACAGGCCTTCACCCCGGATGGCGTCGCCGATGAGCCGCTCGTACGGCGTCATCTCGTCCGGGAACTCGTTGCACAGGTACAGCTCGCGCGATTCACCGACCATCGCCTCGCCCGGCACCTTCGCACGAGCACCGATCGCGATCGAGATCTCGGGCGCGAACCGGAACCGGACGTAATTGCCGTGACCCTCGGGCACGTCGGAGTCGGCGAAGACACGCTGGGGCGGTGCGTGCAACTCGACGTGCACCTCGGTGCACTTCATGGGCATCTCCTTCCCGGCGCGGATATACCAGGGGACGCCGGCCCAGCGCCAGGAGTCGATGTGCAACCGAGCGGCGGCGTACGTCTCGACGTCCGAGTCCGACGCCACGCCCGGTTCGGAGCGGTAACCATCGAACTGACCACGGACGAGATCGCGCGGCGTCATCGTCTCGACCGCCGCGAACACGCGCTCCTTCCCGTCACGAAGCGCGAGGTCACCCATCCCGAGCGGCGGCTCCATCGCAAGCAGCGCCATGATCTGGAAGAGGTGGTTCTGTACGACGTCTCGGAGCGCGCCGACTTCCTCGTAGAACCCTCCGCGGCCCTGCACCCCGAAGTTTTCGGCCATGGTGATCTGCACGCTCGCGATGTAGTTGCGATTCCAGATCGGCTCGAGGAACGCGTTGGCGAAGCGGAAGTACAGGAGATTCTGTACTTCCTCCTTCCCCAGGAAATGGTCGATGCGAAACACCCGATCCTCGGGAAACACCGAATGGACGATCCGGTTCAGCTCCTGCGCCGACTCGAGATCGCGGCCGAACGGCTTCTCGACGATGAGCCGCGAGTTCGCGGCCGCCCCCGACGAGCCGAGGGCCTCGACGACCGGCCCGAACATGCTCGGGGGAATGGCGAGGTAGTGCGCCGGGGCGCTCGCCCCGACCTTGTCCAGTTCCTGTTTCAGTTTGACGAACGTGGCCGGGTCCGCGTACTCGCCGTGCACGTAGTGCATGGAGTCCATGAGATGGTCGAGCGCCTTGGCGTCCGTGACCCCGCCGTGCTCGTCGATGCTCGCCCGCATCCGCTCCTCGAACGCCACGAGCTTGAGCGCGTCCCGGGCCACGCCGATCACCGGGACATTGAGATTTCCGTGGCGTGCCATCGCGTAGAGCGCCGGGATGGTCATCTTGTAGCCGAGGTCGCCGGTCGCGCCGAACCAGCACAGCGCGTCGGCCTTCCCCAATCCGCGGTTAGGACTTTTCCGCATGGCCACCAAACTCCTGACGCATCGCCGAGAGAATCCGGTTCGCGAACTCCGACTCCTGGCGTGATTCGAAACGGTCGAACAGCGCGGCCGACAACACGTGGATCGGGACGCCCTCATCGATCGCGGCGAGCGCGGTCCACCGACCCTCACCGGAGTCCGACACCCGACCAGCAAAGCCTTCGAGCGTGGGCGACTGGGCGAACGCGTGGGCCGTGAGATCCAACAACCACGACGCGATCACGCTGCCGCGCCGCCACACCTCGGTGACGGCCGGAAGATCGAGGTCGTACTGGTAATACTGCGGATCCCGCAACGGCGTGGTCTCGGCGTCGTGTTCCTGCCGGGTGGTCCCCACGTTCGCGTGGTGGAGCACGTTCAGCCCCTCGGCGTAGGCCGCCATCATTCCGTACTCGATGCCGTTGTGCACCATCTTCACGAAGTGACCGGCGCCGGCCGGCCCACAGTGCAGGTATCCCTGTTCCGCAGGTGACGGCTCACCGGTGGCACCCGGCGTGCGTTCCGCCATCTCCACGCCGGGCGCGATCGTGCGCAGGATCGGATCGAGGTGTTGTACCACCTCGGTCTCGCCACCGACCATCAGACAGAAACCGCGCTCCAAACCGAAGACGCCGCCGCTCGTTCCGATGTCCACGTAGTGCACACCCTGCGGCAGGAGCGCGGCAGCCCGATCGACGTCGTCGCGGTAATAGGAGTTCCCTCCGTCGATCACGATGTCGCCGGGGGCCATCAACGCCGCGAGATCGGTCACCGTGCTCCCGGTGAACGCGGCCGGCACCATGATCCACGCGGCACGCGGCGTCGTGAGCTTCCCGACGAAGTCTTCGAGGCTCGACGCGCCCGTGGCACCCTCGCCCACCAGTTCCGCCACCGCGTCCGCGCTCACGTCGAACACCACGCATTCGTGGCCGTCGCGCATCAGCCGCCGAACGAGGTTGGCCCCCATCCGACCCAGTCCCACCATTCCGAGTTGCATGCTTCGCAGTCCTCCTCAGTCCCGACGGATGCGCAGCGCCCGGTAGCGGCGGATCAGCGCGTTCGTCGACGAATCGTGGGTGAGGTCCGCCTCGGAGTCGAGCTCCGGGACGATCCGTTGTGCCAGTTGCTTACCGAGCTCCACACCCCATTGGTCGAACGAGTTGATGTCCCAGATCGCACCCTGGGTGAACACCTTGTGCTCGTACAGCGCGACGAGCTGACCGAGCGTGTGCGGTGTCAGCTCGGGCATGAGGATCATGGAGCTCGGATGGTTCCCGGCGAAGACGCGGTGGGCGACCTGGTCCCCATCCACGCCGTCGGCGACCACTTCTTCTCGCGTCTTGCCGAACGCGAGTGCCTCGGGTTGGGCGAGCAGGTTCGCGACGAGCAGATCCTGATGATCGCCGAACGGCTCGGCGGCGCGCGCGATCCCGATGAAATCGGCCGGGATCAGCTTCGTGCCCTGATGGATCAGCTGGTAGTACGCGTGCTGGCCGTTGGTCCCCGCCTGCCCCCACACGATCGGACCGGTCTGACCGGCAACGGGCTCACCCGCGCGGGTGACGGACTTCCCGTTGCTCTCCATGTCCAACTGCTGGAGGTAGGCGGGCAGATGCGCGAGGTACTGGCTGTAGGGAAGCACCGCGAGGGTCTCGGCGCCGAAGCAGTTTCCGTACCAGACCCCGATGAGACCCATGAGCATCGGCACGTTCGACTCGATCGGCGCGGTTCGGAAGTGCTCGTCCATGGCGTGAAACCCGGCGAGCAGGTCGGCGAACTGGTCCGGTCCGATGGCGAGCATCAGCGCCAATCCGATCGCCGAATCGAACGAGTAGCGGCCGCCAACCCAGTCCCAGAACCCGAACATGTTCGCGGTGTCGATCCCGAAGTCCGTCACCGCATCGGCGTTGGTGGACACCGCCACGAAGTGGCGCGCCACCGCAGCGTCGTCACCGAGTTTCGCCAGGGACCACTCCCG
Organism: Acidimicrobiia bacterium; assembly: GCA_031422675.1. Classification (GTDB taxonomy): domain Bacteria; phylum Actinomycetota; class Acidimicrobiia; order IMCC26256; family JAENVU01; genus JAENVU01. The sequence goes on from JANPMG010000145.1 coordinate 13,332, forward strand.
TGCCGAGCGGGCGTTGGTCATCGTCTCGAGGGTGGTGAACGTCTTGGACGCCACGATGAAGAGGGTGGTCTCCGGATCGAGATCCCGGGTTGCCTCGCGAAAGTCCGAACCGTCGACGTTCGAGACGAAGCGGTAGATCATCGACCGATCGGAGAACGCGGCGAGCGCCGTCGTCGCCATGCGGGGTCCGAGATCGCTGCCGCCGATGCCGATGTTGACGACGGCCTCGATGCGCTTCCCGGTGTGGCCGGTCCACTCGCTGCGGCGCACGCGATTCGAGAAACTGGCCATCCGGTCCAGGACCGCGTGGACCTCGGCCACCACATCCACGCCGTCCACCATGATCTGCGTCCCGCGCGGCGCGCGCAACGCGATGTGGAGCACCGAACGGTGCTCGGTGATGTTGATGGCGTCGCCGCGGAACATGGCGTCGCGGAGTTCCTCCACCCCGGCGCGCCGGGCGACCGCGGCGAGTCGCTCGATCGTGGTGGCGGTCAGCCGGTGCTTCGAATAGTCGAGCAGGAGATCGCCGGCAGTGGCCGTGAGCTGCTCACCGCGCCCGGGATCATCGGCGAAGAACTCGCGCAGGTGTCGATCCTTCACCTCCTCGAAGTGTCCAAGAAGGTCGTGCCATTCAACGGAATCCACCACGCGCGCCATCGATTCGAGTCTGGCACGCAACCTTCGCTCGGTCGGCGACCCCCGGCACGCCTCCGGTGACCCCCTGCGAGAGGCGGGTCGGGTCAGCCGAGGTCGACGAGCGAACTCAGGCCGAGCGCGTCCAGCAGGTCGGTGATCCGCGCGGTCAGCCACGACAAGCGGTCGAGGGCGAGCAGGATCCCAAAGCCGAACAACAGCGCGGCGGACAGGAACGTGATGAGTCGGAGGTGGCGCGTGACCGCCTTCAACGCGGAGCTCGACGCGCCGAACGCCAGACCGATCACCAAGAACGAAACCCCCATTCCCACCGAATACGCGACGAGGAGACTCACGGCGCGCGCCGAGGTCTGGGTGGCGGCCACCCCGAACACCGCGGCGAGGACAGGACCGAGACACGGTGACCAGCCGAATCCGAACGCAGCGCCGACCACGGGAGCAGTCGCCCATCCGAACCGGCGGTTCACCTGGAAGCGTCGCTCCGGATAGAGGCGGGGTGCACGCAGCACCTGCGAGCCCACGAGGTAGAGCGCCATCACCATGATGAGAACGCCCGAGGCCCGCGTGAGCGTCTTCTGATTGTCGAACAGCGCCTGGCCGATGCCACTCGCGGCGAGGCTGAGGGCGGTGAACACCGATCCGAAGCCGAGCGTGAACAGGGCCGTGGTGAAGGCGATGCGGCCGAGATTGGCCCGCTGACCCTCCTCGAGATCGCGGACCGAGAGCCCACTCACCACGCTCAGATACCCGGGGACCATCGGCATGACGCACGGAGACAGGATCGACACGATGCCGCCGCCGAACGCGACCAACAGCCCGACGTTGTTCGCTGTGACCGCGATGAGCACGGCGTCGAGGCTACGGGGCGGTGGCCCCGTTCTCGGTGTCGCGCTGGTGGTCGCCGACCGGGCGCGCACGCGTCGGGTAGGAGGGTGAACTCGCGTGAGCGTGCGGGCATCGGATAGCATGGCTTCGAACGTGCGTTCGATCCACGAGGACCACGATACCGAGCGCACCTCGTCGGTTTTGGCGGAGGAGTCGAGAATGGAAGAGCGTCGAAACACTGCGACGTCGAACTTCGGCGTGTCACGCCGCGAAGCCCACGACGCGTCCGGGTTCTACGACCGATTCCAGCCTCCGACGATTTCGACGGCCGATTCGGTGCTTCCTCCGAAACCCATCGACGAGCCGTTCCAATGCGGAGATGCGCGTCACATGGACGCGGTCGAGGACGGGTCCGTCGCGCTCGTTGTCACATCACCGCCGTACTTCGCCGGCAAGCAGTACGAAGAAGAACTGGAACGGGACGGCGTACCGGCCTCGTACCTCGAATACCTCGAACTCCTCGAGCAAGTTTTCGCCGAGTGCGCAAAGAAGCTCGAACCGGGGGGGCGCATCGCGGTCAACGTCGCCAACTTGGGAAGGAAGCCGTACCGCAGCCTTTCGTCGGACGTGATCCACATTCTTCAGGACAAGCTCGGGCTTCTGCTCCGTGGCGAGCTGATCTGGCAGAAGGGCGAGGGCGCGGCCGGATCGTGCGCGTGGGGTTCGTTCCGCAGCGCAGCGAATCCCGTGCTCCGCGACATCACCGAACGCGTGATCATCGCAAGCAACGGCCGGTTCGATCGCGCCCGTTCGGTCAAGGAACGCGAAACAGAAGAGCTGCCCTACATGAGCACGCTGATGACGGAAGACTTCATGGCGCTTACCCTCGATCTTTGGGAGATCCCGCCGGAGAGTGCGCGCCGCGTTGGCCATCCGGCGCCGTTTCCGATCGAGCTCCCGGAACAGTTGATCCGGCTCTACACCTTCGACAACGACCTCGTACTCGATCCGTTCATGGGGAGCGGGTCGGCGTTGGTTGCGGCGGCCAAGCTCAATCGCCGTTACGTCGGCTACGACCTGGATTCCGACTACGTGACGATCGCTCGCCAACGCGTGGCGGATGCGCTCGAGCCGGCGCTGCCGGCCCCACGTTCGCGGACGCGAAAATCGATCACGACTCCGACCGACGAAACGGGAGACGAAGACTTCCAAAGTCGTGCAACGCGCGAAGGGAAGGCCGCCCAGAAACTCGCCGAAGAAGTACTCGAAGACGCGGGCTTCGAGATCTGCGAACGAAACCGTAAGATCCGCAAGACCGGCGTGACCGTCAACTTCATTGCCGAGGACGCCGATGGCGCGACGTGGTATTTCGACGTCTCGGGCGCCTTCAAGTCCCACCGCGGCGGACTCCTACGTACCGACACGGTTTGGAAATCCCTTGGCCGAGCGAACGCGCTTCGGGACCAGGTGGATGAGATTCCGCTCGTCTTCCTTACAACCCACCTTCCGAAGCGACCGAGCGAAGGCGACACGGCGCTGCGGGCAGCGGGGCCGAACGCGTTCTTCGATGCGATCGAGATGCTGACGGAGCAGGGCAGGGAACGATTGAAGCATTATGGCGAGGGCGGTCAAACCGGAGAGCCTCTCGCGGGATTCTGGACCACTGCGGATCTCGATCGGCGATTGCAATAGATGCCGGCCATCGTCGCCTGCGCGATCGTGCACGACGATCCGCCTGAGGTCTTCATCGCCGAGGACATCGAAACACTGAACTGGATACTCGCGCTGAAGCTCATTGCGCAGTCTCCGGGTCGAGAAGTGCCTGAGACGATCCGCGGTGCCCTGCGATCGGCGGTTCTCGACGAGCAGTGGGGCTTGGCCGTCAGTCTTTGGATGGAAGTTCGTCCGGGCGCCATCGATGTGTACCCGTCGTACGACCTCTATACCGCGGAAGATGTCGCGCTGGCGCACGAGGAGTTGCAGTTCTCGCGACTCTTCCAGGACTGATGCCCAGCACGCGCACGGAAGTGACGGAGCTTTCGACTGCTCTGGGCATGCTCGCCGACGATCTCGTCAGTGGAGTTTCGAAGCGACCCTCCCGCTTGCAACACGTCAACGACCGGACATGGGAAACCTTCGTCGACGGCTACCGCGCCGGCAACCACCGAGCACTGTTCGAAACTGCCTTTCAGAACGGAGCTGCGTTTCTTCAGGCCGATGACGGGTTGCGCGGCCGACCGCCGAAGGTGGTGGAATGGAAAGGTCCCCATCGACCGCCCGGCGATGACGTAGTCCCTGCCGACCTTCGGATCGACCACGTGTACCAGGTGAGCTGCAAGTACTTGTCTCGAATCATGCAGAACTCTGGTCCCGCCCGACTCTTCGACCGTCTCCTCGTCGGCGAAGCGCGAACGACCACGAGCTGGTTCCAATCCGTCGCTCCGAGCGAATACCAAGCGTTCTTTGCCGCTGCACGCGCTGCGGTACCGCTCGAACTCCCAATGGGCGTCGGTGATGTGACGGTCGAGCAACGCCTACTTCTACGAGACGCCCTTCGACCGCGCCGACTCCCACCGTCGATGCAGGCGCCCTGGGCGGAACTCTGCCGGGCCGTATCGATTGAATCGGCCAAGCGTTGGACAGCTCGGCTTCTCTCGGACCGCGATCGTTTGCGGATGCTGTGGCGGCTCGTGCGCATTGGGGACGCTCCGTACTTCGTCCTCGGCGCGGACGGCACCCATCACATGCGACTTCGCGTTGCTTCGGCGTGGGACTGGATTCAGGCCTACGAACTCAGATCCTTCACCGTTGAACCCCGGAACTCAGGACAGCCCGAGGTCGCCTGGACGGCTGCGGTCCGTTCGAGAGCGACTGGAGCCGAGACGACGGTTGCCGGTCATGTTGAAGTGCGATGGAGTCACGGTCGATTCAACGGATCGCCCGAAGCGAAGGTGTACCTGGACACACCGTTGTCGTCGACCCCGGGCTACTTCCCGCTCGAATAGACGCTACTCCCGACGGTTCAGTCGAAGGACGGGAGTGAGGGCAGACCACCGGCGCGGAGTTCATCGGCGCGAACGCCGAGCGCGGTGGCGTACCCGTCACCGGTGAGCTGGAGATAGCGGTTCGCCCGGACCGCGTCCAGCACCATCGCTGCGGTGCGCGCCGGCGGCATCCCGCGGTCGGTGTTCTCGTCGAGCATCTGATCGACGAACTCCGACTCGGGGCTGGCCGGGGTGGTGGTACCGGCCGGACGATTGCGGTCCGACGAGGCGATGCCCGTCTTCACCGCACCCGGACACAACGCGGTGACACCGATCGGCGCGCCGACTGTGGCGATCTCGCCGGCGAAGCATTCCGTCAATGCCAAGGCGGCGAACTTCGACGCGGTGTAGGGCGCCGAGTACGCCGACGGGAACAGACCGGCCGCGGAGATCGTGTTCACCACGTGGCCCGGCCGGCCCCGCTCGATCATGCCCGGGACGAACGCTTGGATGCCGTGCAGGATCCCGTAGAAGTTCACGCCCATGACCCATTCGAAATCTGCGACCGGGCGATCCCACGTGAGGCCGCCGGCGAACACGCCCGCGTTGTTGCACACGACGTCCGCGCCGTCGAACGCACTCTCCACCTCCACCGCGAAATCCCGGACCGCACGCGCGTCCGAGACGTCGACGGTGGCGGCCAGAACCGCGCCGCCCTGCGCCCGGACCAACGCCTCGGTGTTGCTGAGCGCGTCAATCTGCACGTCGGCGATCGCCACCCGCATGCCCTCGGCTGCGAACGCGAGCGCCAGCGCCTGGCCGATCCCACTGCCGGCGCCGGTGACGACCGCACACTTCCCATCGAGCTGATCCATGCGCGCAGGCTACGCGGCCAGGCAACGCACGGACCCCGGAGTCGGTAGCGTCGGCGCGATGCGCGTCTCGATCGGTGATTGTCGATTGTTCGTCGATGTCGAGGGGCTCGGACTCGTCCCTGACGGCGGGACCATGCGCGCGCGGCCGACGCTGATCCTCCTGCACGGTGGACCCGGATTCGATCATTCGAGTTTCAAGCCGCACTGGTCCGAGTTCACCGACATCGCGCAGATCGTCTACTACGACCACCGCGGCCAAGGTCGGAGCGACCGTTCGCATCCGTCACGATGGAACCTCGAACAGTGGGCCGCCGATCTCGTCGCACTGTGCGACGCGTTCGAGATCACCGAGCCGATCGTGTACGGCGTGTCTTTCGGCGGCATGGTGGCGCTCCAGTACCTCGTCGACCACCCGACGCATGCGAGCCGGGTGATCCTCGACTCCACCACCGCGCGTTCGGATCCCGCGCTGATGTTGCCCGTGTTCGAACGGCTCGGCGGGCCCGCGGCACGCGATGCCGCGGCGGCGTTCTGGGCGCAGCCCACCCCTGAATCCACCAAGCAGTACTTCGAACTCTGTATGCCGCTCTACAGCCGCACCACCGCGCCCGATGCTCGTGACCGCATGCATCGCCAACTCGAAGTCGCGAACTACGAACTCTTCGAGACCTGGGGGCGCGGCGAACAGCGATCGTTCGATCTCACCGGCCGCCTGGATTCGGTAACGCGTCCGGTCCTGCTTCTCGCCGGCGAAGACGACCCGGTCTGTCCCGTGGCGGGGGCCGAACTGATCGCGGCCGGCATTCCCCACGCGCAGTTCGAACGGTTCGACGATTGCGGTCACGGCGTCTGGCGCGACCAGCCCGATCGAGCGTTCGCGACGATCCGAAGGTTCATGCTCGGCTGAGCGGGCCCGGCACCCACCGCGACGACCCAGGCGCGACGACCCAGCCGCGATCAGGCGATGCGGTCCATCGGCGTCGAGTCCCACGCGGCGTAGAGGCTCGCGTAGCGACCGTGGTGCGCGATCAGCTCGTCGTGGGTTCCGACCTCGACCACGCCACCGTGATCCACCACCGCGATCCGATCACAGCGCGCCGCGGTGGACAGGCGGTGCGCCACCACGACCACGGTGCGGCCGTCGGTGAGCCGGTCCAGCGCGCGTTCCACCGCGTGCTCGGTACCGGGGTCCAGATTGGACGTGGCTTCGTCCAGGACGAGGACAGTCGGATCGGCGAGGGCCGCCCGCGCGAGAGACACGAGTTGCTTCTCGCCGGCTGACAACCGCGATCCGCGTTCCCGGACTTCGGTGTCCACGCCGTCGGGGAACGCGGCGAACGTCTCGGTCAGGCCAAGCGCGGCGATCGCCGCGCCGACGTCCTCGTCGGTGGCACCGTCTCGTCCCACCCGCACGTTGTCCCGGATCGTCCCGGCAAACAAGAACCCCTCCTGGGGCACCACCACGATGGTGGCGCGCAGGCTGGTGAGGGTCGCGTTCCGGAGGTCGACGCCGCCGTAGCTCACGCTTCCCTCACGCGGGTCGTAGAAACGCGCCATCAGCTTGGCCAACGTGGACTTCCCCGCGCCGGTGGGACCCACGAGCGCCACCCGCTCCCCCGCCGCCACCGTGATCGACACGCCGCGCAGGACCTCCGGCCCCAACGGGTGGACGACGCCGTCGGTGTCGGGCATCTCGGTTCCGTAGGCGAACGCCAGATCAGTCACGGTGAGATCACCTTGGGTCGGGAGGTCGACCGCGCCCGGCTTCTCCCGAATGGACACCTCGGTGTCGAGCAGGACGAACAGCTTGTTGAGCGCCGCGCCGGAGGACTGCACCGTGTTGTAGAGCTGACTCAGTTGTTGGATCGGCTCGAAGAGATTGTTGAGGTAAAGGACGAACGCGAGCACGGTCCCCACGGTGACGACGCGATTGTCCACGAGCACCCCGCCGAGTCCCACCAACACCGAGATTCCGATGACGCCGGTGAACTCGACGATCGGGAAGTACTTCGCCGAGATTCGCACGGTCTCGAGGTTCGCCTCGAACTGGTTCTCGTTCGTCCGCCCGAACCGGCGGATCCACCCGCGCTCGCGGCCGAACGCCTGCACGACGCGCACTCCTTCGAGTCCTTCCTGGAGCGTCGAGAGGTTCTCGCCGATGCGTTCGCGTACTTCGAGGTACGCCGCATTCGAACGCCGTCGGAACCATCGGCTGGCGATCAGGACCGGGGGCACGATGACCAGGACTCCGAGGCTGAGCTCCCAACTCATCGTGGACACGACGATGACCGCCCCGACGAAGATGAGGAAGTTCTGCACGAACATCACCAGGCCCTGGCTGATGAGTTCCTGCAACGCGTCGATGTCCGAGGTCATCCGCGCCACGAGCCGTCCGGTTTTCTCCCGGTCATAGAAGTCCAGCGACAGCGCCATGAGATGGGAGAACACGCGCTCCCGCAACGCACGCAGGAACCGCTCGCCGGTGCGGCTCACCAACCAGATCACGAGCCGGCCGAGCGCGAGCCCCGCGATCGCCACCACGAGATAGATCACCGCGATGCGGTTCAACGCCGCGCCGTCCTTGCCGACCAGCCCCTGGTCGACGCCCGCCCGCACCAACGCCGGGCCGGCGAGCAGACACGCGGTCTGGCCCACGAGCACCACCACCGCCAGCAGGACCTGACGCCGGTACGGCGCCAGCATCACACCGAGCCGACGCAGCACCTGATGCGCGGCGGCTCGATCCAGCTTGGCGTCGTCCTCGATCGGGCTGCCTCCGATCATGCCGCCCCTCATGCCCGGACCTCCGGCGCGTCGGGCTCGGGCGTGGCGCCGGCGACCCCCGGGGACGCTCCCCGGGACGCGGCCGCCAACACGGCCCGGTAGGCCTCGGAGGTCGCAAGCAACTCTTCGTGGGTACCGGTGGCCACGACTCGACCCTCGCCGATGAGCACCACCCGGTCGGCCAGCGCGATCGTCGCCGGGCGGTGGGCGATGATGAGCGTGGTCCGACCGTCCATGACCTCACCGAGCGCGGCTCGGATCTCGTGTTCCTTCGTGGGATCGACCGACGACGTGGCGTCGTCGAGGATCAGGACGCGCGGGTCTGCGAGCACCGCCCGGGCAATCGCGATGCGCTGGCGTTGACCCCCGGACAACGAGAACCCGTGCTCGCCAATCACGGTGTCGTAGCCGTTCGGCAACGCGCGGATGAACTCGGCCGCACCGGCGAGACGAGCCGCGCGCTCGACCCGCGTCATCGGCGCCTCCGGGTCCGCGAACGCAATGTTCTCGCGCACGGTGTCGGAGAAGAGGAAGGTGTCCTCGAACACGATGCCCACCGCGGCGCGCAGATCCTCCACCGCCAGGTTGCGGACGTCGGTGCCGTCGAGGAGGACTCGACCCGCGTCGACGTCGTAGAAGCGCGGCACGAGGCGCGCCACCGTGCTCTTGCCCGACCCGGTCGCGCCGACGATGGCCACGGCCTCGCCGCCCTCGATGTCCAGATCCAGGCCGTCGAGCACGAACCGATCGCCGCCGTACCCGAACCGCACCCCTTCGAAGCGCAGCGCGCCTGCGCCGGGCGCCAATGGCCGCGCGTCCGCCGCGTCGGCGATCGCCGGATCGGTGGCCAAGATCTCGTGCACTCGGCCCGCGCCCGCCGACGCACGTGACGCCTGCGCCACCAGCATTCCCATCATGCGCATCGGCCAGATCAACATCAGGATGTACAAGTTGAACGCCAGGATGTCGCCCACCTGGAGTTGGCCGTCGAGGACTTGATGACCGCCGTACCAGAGGATCGCCACCATCGAGACGGTCGGCAGGAAATCCACGAGCGGCATGAACCCGGCGCGCAACCGGGCGGCGGCGAGTGAGCGGTCCAGGACCGAATCGGCCTCGGCCTGTAACCGGCGGATCTGCTGGCGCTCGGCGCCGAAGCCCTTCACCACCCGGATGCCCGAGAGGCTCTCCTCCACCACGCCCGAAACGTCGGCGAGTTCTTCCTGGAGGGCCAGGTTCACCGGCGCGATGCGATGCGAGAACCGCGTGGCGGCCACGTTCAGGAACGGCAGCGCACCGAGCGCGAGGACGGCCAGCACCACGTCCTTCGTCATCATGATGACAAGGACACCACTCATGGTGAGCAGGCTCGCAATCGTCAACGGGATGAGAATGACGACGGTCTGGACCTGTTGGATGTCGGTGTTTGCCCGCGCCATGAGCTGCCCGGTCTGCGCGTGATCGTGGAACGCGAAGTGCAGTCGTTGGAGATGGGCGAAGAGGCGGTGGCGGAGGTCGGTCTCGGTTCGCAGCGCGATGCGGAACGCCGCGTAGCGGCGCAGCCCGGTGCAGACCGCCTGCACCACGCCCACCACCACCATGACGAGGGTGAGGCGCACCACCTTCGCTTGATCGCCGGCGCGCATGCCGTCGTCGATCGCCGCGGCGGCCAGCAGCGGGATCGTGAGCTTGGCCGCGGTCCAGATGACGCCCGCCGCCACCCCACCCGCAACCCACGACCGCTGGGACCCGATGGACTGGCGCATGAGCCGCCATCCGTCACGCCGGCGGGTGCGATCGAGTTCGGTTTGCTCAGCGGTACTCGCTCGGGACTCCACGGTGGTGCGAGGGTACCCCCGAGCTTCGGCGCGGCCCCCTGGATTCGGCGCGGGTGCGGCTCAGACGTCTTCGAGTGTCTTGGCGAGCCGAGCTTCTTCGAGGACCCCGGTGATCTCGTCACCGACGAGTTCGTCACGGACCAACAACTCGTCGCGCAGCGCCTCGACGAGGTGACGGTTGTCGTCGAGCAGCTCGCGCACCGCCTCCTTCGATCGGTCGAGGATCCGTTCCACTTCGGTGCGCGCGCGGTCGTCGCCCAGCACTCGAGCGACCAGGCCGCTGTCCAACACCCCACCAGCCGAGGCTTGGAAGCTCACTAGCGAACCGGCCATGCCGAGCGCCCCCACCATGGTGGCGGCGATCGTCGTGGCCTGGGCGAGGTCCGAACCGGGCCCGGTCCCGGACTCGCCGAACCACAGCTCCTCCGCGGTCATCCCGCCGAATGCGATCTGGATCTGGGAGAGCAGCTCGGTGCGGTTCCGCAGGAAGCGCTCTTCGGTGTCGGAGTGGGCGAGGAGCCCGAGCGAACCGGCACGCCGGACGATCGAGAGCACCTCGAGCTTGCGGCCGACCCCCACGAGGTGGGCCACGACGGCGTGGCCCGCTTCGTGGGTGGCGATGATGCAGCGCTCTTCGTCGGTGTACTCGATCGGGTTCGCCAACCCGATCTCCTCGGTGAGCTTCGCCTTCTGGATGTCGGTCCACTCCATGGCCCCGCGTCCCTCACGCAGTGACCACACCAACGCCTCGTCGAAGAGGTGCTCGATCATGACGGGCGAGTAGCCGATCGTCACCGCGGCGAGCTGGTCCCGACGCTCGTCCTTGTCCAACTCCGGGACGTGGGCCTTCTTGTCGAGGTAGTGGTCGATGATCTCGCGCCGCCCGGAGCGGCTCGGAAGATCGAAGTGGATCGAACGGTCGAAGCGGCCCGGGCGCAGGAGGGCCGGGTCGAGCGCCGACGCGCGGTTGGTGGCACCGATCACGAGGATGTTCGAGGACACCGGCGGCCGCTTCTTGATCTCCCACCGGGCCGGAAGGAAACGGTTCACCTTGCTGATGAACCAACCCTGCATCTTTTCGCCACGGGTCGGCTCGTCGAACGACTGCAACTGGACCAGGAGCTCGTTGATCACTCCCGCGAAACCCTCGCCGAGACCACGGTTGATCGTGCGCACGTCGTGGCGAGCCTCCGGATCCTTCATGCCGGCCCGGGCCACCGCGATCGCGTCGATCTCCTCGATGAATCCGATCGCGCCGCCCTCGCGGCGTGCCGCCTTGCGCAGCTCCTTGAAGAACGAGGCGATCTTGCGGTTGGTCTGGCCGAAGTACGGCGACTGGATCGAGCTCGCGGCCACGAAATGGAACGGCACCCCGGCCTCGCGCGCCATGGCCTTGGCCATGAACGTCTTGCCGGTGCCCGGCGGGCCTTCGAAGAGAATCGCCCGGCGGGGGTTGCCACCCATGGTCTCGTGGAACGTCTTGTACGCGAGGAAGAGGTTCAGGGTCTTGACGACCTCGTCCTTGACCACGCCCAGCCCGACGACGTCGTCGAGTTTCACCGGGATCTCGCTCGGCCGGTACACGGTGTGCGGCGACCGACCCATGACCAGCATCGGGACCACGAGCACACTGCCGAGGATCAATACGAGCACCAACGACGGCAACATGCCCTGCCACTCCGGCGGCAGATTCAGATCCGGCAGGCCCCAGACCACCGGGTTTCCACCGAGGTAACGAGCGAGCGGATAGTCGAGCAGCAGAGCCAGGACGATCGCCATGCGGATCAGGCGCTTCCGCCGGCCGGCCTCTCGCACCCGGGCCACGTCCCCCCTCGCGCCGAGCACCTCGTTGCCGCCGATGAGTCCAACATCCATGGTTTTCGAGTCCCAACGCCGCGACTGGTCCGTGTGGAGATCACCCTACGTGGCAATTGTCCCGGTCGCTATCACCGATTGTGGGGAGATCGCGGCCGAGTCGGCCGACCCTCGGTCAGTCGGGGCCGGACATCGTTCGGCGGTCGGTCGGGGAGGCCGGCGGTAGCGTCGGGTGGATGGGGCTCGTCGACGTTCGCGCGAGCCGGTTCGAGCAGGCGATCGTCGTGGTGATCCTGCTGGCCGGGTTCGTCTTCCGCGAACCTGGGAGCATCCCCGCAGCCGGTCTCGTCACCACACTCGGTCTCGTGCTCGGGGACCGGTCGCCGGTGGCACGGCTCTGGGATCAGGTCGTTGCGCCGCGCCGACCCGCCGGCACGGAGTTCGAACCGCGCACCACGGCGCGGACCCAGGCGCTCGGGTTGACCGTCGGACTGGTGGCGGCCACCGCGATCTGGCTGGCCGGTTCCGTCGAACTCGGATCGATCGTCGCCGCGCTCGTGGCCGTCGTCGCCGCGCTCGGAGCCACCGGTGTCGTCAACGTCGCCGGCGAGATCCGTCACCGCCGCGGGCACTGAGGTCTACGCGGGAACGAGTTCTTCCGGGATGTCGGCGACGTGCGGGTTGGCCCGATCCCGGTCCGAGAGAATCGGCGCGTCACCGGGCCATTGGACACCGAGCGCCGGATCGTCCCACGCGACACCGAGTTCGTCGGCCGGGTTGTAGTAGTTGTCCACGAGGTAGGTGATCGTGGCGTCGGTGATCGCGTAGAAGCCATGCGCAACGCCGCGTGGGATGTACAAGCCGCGATGGACCACCGCGTCGAGCTCCACCGTCAGCGACGTGCCGCGGGTCGGCGACGAGATGCGGAGGTCGTGCAACACCGCGAGCACGCGACCGAACGGCACGTACCAATAATCCGCCTGGAACCGGTGGTAGTGCAGACCGACGAGGGTGTTCGCCGAGCGATCCGCGCGGTTGCCCTGCACCATGAGCGGCGACCCCTCGGGCAGCCATTCCTGCCGGAAGGTTTCGGCGAAGAACCCCCGCGGGTCCTTCCAGAGCGTCGGCTCGACGATCACGACGCCGCCGATCACATCGGACGGCATGACATCGGCCATGGGTTACTCGCTTCCCAGCAGGCGACCGTACCGGCCGCGATAGAAGAGGAGGGGGCCGGCGTCGGCGGTGAGCCCGAGCTCGTGCACCCGGCCGACGACGATGAGATGGTCCCCGGCATCGTGTTCGGCTTCGATCGTGCAGTCAAGGTACGCGTGCACGTCGTCGAGGATCGGGCCCTGCATTCCGACCCGCCATCCGATCTGTCCGAACCGGTCCGCGCCCGGCTGGGAGAAGAGTTGGCTGACGTGCTCCTGGTGCTCGTCGAGCACGTTCACGGTGAAGTGACCGGCGCGCTGGATCCGGGGCCAGGTGCTCGACGTCTTCGCGGGACAGAAGAGCACGAGTGGCGGATCGAGCGACACCGACGAGAAGGAGTTGGCGGCGAGCCCGACGGGTTCGTCTCCGTCCATCGCGGTGATAACCGTGATGCCGGTCGCGAAGTGACCGAGGACGGCGCGAAACGACGCGGAATCAGGTTTGAGGACGTCGTCGTCAGGCATGGTCGCTCCGCACGGATCAGGTGGTCGGGAAGCGCAGGACCATACCTTCGGCCGCCGCGCTGACTTCGGCGCCGTTGATCCGGTCCGACAGGTCCCGTGCGTCGCGCAACATCTCGTCGACGTCGTCATCGCTGTGGCCGGGGTCGTGATGGAAGAGCGAGAGTCCGCGCACGCCCGACTGCTTCGCAACGTGGACCGCGTATTCCGCCGTGCAGTGACCCCAATGCCGCTTCTGCTCGTACTCGGCCGGCGTGTGCTGCGCATCGTGGATCAGCAGATCCACGCCGTCGCAGAGTTCCAGCACCTCATCGGGGACGTGGTCGTCGGCGTGGCCGATGCCACAGCCCTGACCGTGGTCCGAGAGGTACGCCACCGAGATCCCGTCCCACTCGACCCGGTATCCGAGGGTGGGCCCCACGTGACGGATCCAGCGCGACCGCACCTTCGCGGTGCCCACCGCGAAATCGTCGTCGCCGGCATCGTGGAACATCACCGTGCCATCGAGCTGGTCCGGCCGGATCGGGAAGTACGGCGGCCGCATCATCCCGGCGAACACTTCACCGAGTGGTCCCTCGTTCTGGCGGGGCCCGTAGATCTCCACGAACGCGTCGGGATCGTGCAGGGGCACGAAGAACGGCAGTCCCTGCACATGATCCCAGTGGAGGTGGCTCAGCAACATCGAGGCTTGGAAGCCCCGGCCCCGACCTTCCTCGAGGAGCGCGGTGCCGTAGTTGCGCAGGCCGGTGCCGAGATCGAACACGATCGGTGCTTCGCCCGGGCGCTCCATGACGACGCACGACGTGTTGCCGCCGTAGCGCGCGAGATAGTCACCGTCGCAGGGCGTCGACCCGCGCACACCATGGAATGTCACCGTGAGGTCCCCCGTCACGGCGGGGGACACTAGCCACAAACCCGCCCCACCGGAAGGAGACTCATTTTCTCATGAAAGCACGCGCTTGCGGAAGCCGGCGAGGCCGACCATCAGGAACAACGCGGCGAAACCCGCGACCGCCGGGTAGATCGCCCACAGACTCATGTGCGGACCTTGGGTGAGCGCGGCTCGAAATCCTTCGCACATGTAGACCAGCGGGTTCACGAGGACGAGGTTCTGGAGCCACGGCACCGTTTTCAGCGCCTCCCACGGGTAGTAGATGCAGCCGAGCATCGTCAGCGGCAGCACCACGATGCCGAAGAGCGCAGGCACGGTCCGTGGTTCGAATCGGGTGCCGAACGCGAGTCCGAGCGCACCGCACATGAAACAGGAGAGCGGCGTCAACGTGAGCAGCACGGCCCAGTTGATGTCGAGGTGGACCGGCGTCGCGGGCACGATCGTTGCGATCGGGAACACCAGCGCCGCCGAGACCGCGCCGTAGAGCGCCCCGGCCGTGACCTTCTCGAGCGCCACCAGACTCGTCGGCATCGGCGCCAGGACCCGATCCTCGATCTCGCGCGTGTATCCGAACTCCTGCACCATCGGCAGCGCCACCGACTGGATGCCCTGGAAGATGATCGAGAGCCCCACGACGCCGGCCACCAGCGCGGTGGAGAAATCGGCCGCCCCATCCCCGCCGCCGACTCCCTGTCCGATCTTCGGGAACACGTACGCGAACACGAACACCAGGAGCAGCGGTTGGAGCAGCGTGCGCGGGATGAACTCCTTCGCGTTCTTCCGCAACACAACGAGGTCGCGGAGCAGCAGCGCGAAGAAGGCGACGGTGGCCGCGGCGCGTGGCGACCGCGTCGGCACCAGGTCACGGCGCCTCGGCGCCGGCTCGGGTCCGGTCGGTCGCACGGGACGCGGCGTCGATCCGGGAGATGCGGTGGCCGTCATTCGCGCAGGTCCTTTCCGGTGAGTTGGATGAAGACGGTCTCGAGCGTCGGCGCGGTCGAGGAGAGGTCCGTGACCGTGAGGCCGGCCCGCTCGGCGACGTCGATGATCCGCGGCAGGATGCCGTTGGTCTGGCGCGACCAGAGGCGCACCACACCGTCGATCGCCTCGACCTTCGACGCGTCCCCGATGCCGGTGCGGAGTGCAACCGCGAGCGCTTCGAGGTCGCCGACGGCCGTGATCGTGACCATCGCGTCGACCCCCACCGACTGCTTCAGCGCGCGCGGCGTGTCCATCGCGAGCAGGCGCCCGTGATCGATGATCGCGACTCGATCGCAGAGCTGGTCGGCCTCCTCCATGTAGTGGGTCGTGAGCAGAATCGTCTGACCGTGGCAATGGAGTTCGGACAGGATCTCCCAGAGCGCGATCCGGCTCTGCGGATCGAGGCCCGCGGTCGGCTCGTCGAGGAAGAGGATCGCCGGCCGGTGCATGATCGCTCGCGCCACCATCAACCGCTGCGCCATGCCGCCACTCAGCGCCAGGACCGGCACGCGCGTCCGGTCGGTGAGCCGGAACTGATCGAGCAACCGATGCGCTTCCGCCTTCGCCGTCTTCGCGGTCATACCGAAGAAGCGGCCGTGGAAGTAGAGGTTCTCGTACACGTCGAGCGACCGGTCCAACGTGTTGGTCTGGGGCACGACGCCGATCACCTGCTTCGCCCGCGTGGGATGGGCCATCACATCGACCCCGCTCACCACCGCGTTCCCACTCGTGGGGATCACGCGCGTCGTGAGCATGCCCGCCGTCGTGGTCTTGCCCGCACCGTTCGGTCCGAGGAGTCCGAAGATCTCGCCGGCCCGGACTTCCAGATCGAGGTGATCGACCGCCAGGATGTCACCCGGATACACCTTGGTGAGTTGCTCGGTACGAATGACGACGTCCTCCACCGCTGCGAACTTAGACCGAGCCCACGCGAGCGAACACGAAACTCGCCGGATCTCCCGAGCCGCAGCGAGGAACGAGCGGAGGTGAGCCGCGAGGGAGGGCGCCGCCGAAGCACATGAAGAATCTCGCCTGGCGCCCGTACGAGCCATCAAGCAGGAGCGCGAGCGGAGAGCCCATAAGGTGGTTCGGATGGTTGATCCGCAGCACGTCACCGTCAACGACATCGACTTCGCGTACCTCGAGGCGGGCCCGGCCGACGGCCCGCTCGCGCTGTGCATGCACGGGTTCCCCGACCACGCGCCTACGTGGGACCTGTTGATGCCGCGCCTCGCGGATCGCGGCTACCACGTCGTCGCGCCGTGGCTGCGCGGCTACGCGCCGACGGGCCTGGCTCCCGACGGCAACTACCAGACCGGATCCGTCGCGCTGGACATCCTCGGCCTGGCCGACGCGCTCGCCGGCGACGCCGACGCGGTCCTCATCGGCCACGACTGGGGGGCGATTTCCTCCTACGCCGCGGTCGGGCACCGACCGGACCGATTCTCGAAGTTCGTTGCGCTCGCGGTGCCGCACTCGAGCGGTCTCATGTCGGGGTTCTTCTCACCCCGGCAGCTGCAACGGTCCTTCTACGTCTTCCTGTTCCAGACGCCGCTCGCGGAGATGGCGGTTTCGATGAACGACTTCGAGTTCATCGACTACTTGTGGAGCTACTGGTCGCCGGACCACCCGCCGAGCGCCGAGTACATGCGCGCGCTCAAGGACACGCTGGGGTCGCCCGGCAGTCTCGAAGCCGCGATCAACTACTACCGCTTCATGCTCGGGACCCTCCCCGGTGATCCCACGCTCGCCGACATCGGCGCGGCGGGATCCGGGACCATCCCGGTGCCAACCCTCTACCTGCACGGCATCGACTGCGGCTGCATCGGCGTCGAATCGGCCGACGAGGACCTCCTCCGACCCAACTTCCCCGCCGGCCTCGAGCTGCACCTGATCCCCGACGCCGGCCATTTCGTCCACCGGGACCAACCCGAGATCGTGAACGACCTCATCGTGGAGTTCCTCGCCGGCTGACGACGCCGTTCTCCCCCAACCCACGCGCGTTTCGCAAGCCCAGGCTTGCGTAACCCGCACCAGTTGCGGGGGTGTCAGGGGGTGGCGACCTTGTGGAGTTCGGGGTACGCCTTGTTCATCGAGGCCCCGTCCACGAACAGCGTGTCCCCGCTCACCCACCGGCCGTCGTCGCTCACGAGGAACAACGCGGCGTCCGCCACGTCCTCGGGCTGACCGGCGCGCCCGAGCGGCGTGGACGCGATGTACGCGTCCCGAATGGCGGGCACCACCTGGGTGAACGCGGTGAGCGGCGTGTCGATGAAGCCGGGCCCGATCCCGGCGACCCGCACCCCCGCAGGTCCGAGTTCCATGGCGGCGCACCGGGTGAGCATTTCCACGCCCGCCTTCGCGCAGCAGTATGCGCTCATCCCCTCGGCCGGCACGCGCGCGTTGATCGAGGCGATGTTGACGATGGCGCCGTGTCCGGCGTCGCGCATCACCCGACCTTCGTGCTTCACCGAGAGCATCACGCCGGTGAGATCGGTGTCGATGACGGCCCGCCACTCGTCGACGGGGTGGTCTGCGATCATGCCGAAGCCGCCGAACCCGGCCGCGTTCACCGCGATGTCGAGACCGCCGAACTCGCGCACCGCGCGCGCCACCATGCGTTCGACGTCGGCCTCGACGGTCACGTCGACCACTTCGGTGACCACGTCGTCACCGAGCTCGGCGGCCGCAGCCGCGAGCATCTCCGGGTTTCGGTCGGCGAGCACCGCGCGAGCACCCTCGGCCACGAACCGCCGCGCGCACGCCAGCCCGATGCCCGACGCGCCGCCGGTGATGACCGCCGCGCGACCTTCGAGTCGTCCAGACATGTGGTGCTCTCCCCTCGGCGCCGCGGTTCGGCGGGCGGGGCGGAGCGTACCGGCGTACACCGGTGTGACCGGTGGACGGCGGGTCCCGCGCCGAGCGTCGGTCCGAGTACCGGTCCGGATGCACCCGGTCACCCGGTACCGTGATGCGGTGCACGCGCACCATCACGCAGCGCCCGCCGCCACGCCCGCCGCCCGGCGGCGAGCCCTCACCTTCGCGCTCGGTGCGAATGCCGCGCTGTTCGTCGGCCAACTCATCGCCGCGCTCGCGTTCGGTTCGCTCGCCCTCCTCGCCGATTCGGCCCACCTCGCCACCGATGTCGTCGCGCTGACCCTCGCCCTCATCGCGCTCCGCCTCGCCGCCCGCCCGGCCGACGCCCGCAGCTCCTACGGGTGGGAACGGGCCGAGGTCCTGGCCGCGCTCATGAACGCCGTCCTTCTCGTCGCCGCCTCCGGCTGGATCGCATGGGAAGCCGTGCACCGCTTCTCGAATCCGGAACCGATCGACGGCGCCGGCGTCGCGATCGTCGGGGCCATCGGACTGCTCGTCAACGCAGGGAGTGCCGCGGCTATCGCACGGGTGCAGGGCGGGAACCTCAATCTCCGCGGTGCGTTCTGGCACCTTGCGTCCGACGCGCTCGGGTCATTCGGCGTGGTCGTCGCCGGCGTGACCGTCGTACTCACCGACGCGGATTGGATCGATCCGGCGATCTCGCTGGCCATCACTGCGTTGGTGCTCGGCGCGACGTGGTCCTTGGTACGCGACGCCGCGAGCGTGCTCCTCGAACGCGCACCGCGCGGCATCGACGTCGGCGCGATTGAAGCTGCGTTGCAATCCGAACCGAACGTCGAGGCGGTCCATCACATCCATGTGTGGTCCCTCGGCGCCGAGAGCGCCGCACTCTCGGCCCACATCGTCCTGCGCGGCGAGCCGACACTGCACGCAGCGCAGCTCGTCGGCAACGAACTCCGCACGCTCGTACAGGATCGCTTCGGCATCGCCCACGCGACCATCGAACTCGAATGCCACGACTGCGCCGACACGGTGCACGGTTCGGACCCCACGCACGCGCCACACTCTCACGGATGACGACGACCGCATCGACCGACGACCGCGACGCCACCGGCGCGCCCGACACCGGCCCGCCCGACACCGGCGCCGCTCGCGGGGCGGGGCCGGGCCGCGTCCTGCCGATTCTCCTGATCGTCGCCGCTGCGCTCTTCGCCGGTGGCGTCGGGTGGCGCATCGGCCGCACCCAAGGTGAGACCACCGTTCCGAGCCGTCGGTCGGTCGACGTCGGTTTCTTCCAGGACATGAGCACTCACCACAACCAGGCCATCGGCATGTCGTTCACCTATCTCGCGAACGGGACCGTCCCCCTCCTGCGTCAGATCGCCGGGGAAGTCATCACCTACCAATCGTCCGAGATCGGCGTGATGGGCGAGCACCTCACGGCGTGGCGCCAGACCGGGACCGAAGATTTCACTGCGATGAGCTGGATGGGGATGCAGGTGCCGCGGGACCAGATGACCGGCATGGCCACCAAACCCGAGCTCGCCGCGCTGAGTGCCGCACGCGGCCCCGAACTCGACCAGTTGTTCACGCGTTTGATGATCGACCACCACATCGGCGGGGTGCACATGGCCGAGTACGCGGTCACGCACGCCGACACGCCACCGGTGAAGCGCTGGGCGGTGTCGATGGCCCACGGGCAGCGCGGCGAGATCGCCGAACTCAATCAGTGGCGGGTCCGCAACGGGTTCCCCGCCGTACCGGTCAACCTGAGCCCGTCAACCTGAGTCGGGTCGGCTGATCAGGTGCTGGTGTCGTACGGACGTTGGCGCGGCTTCGCCGCCTCACGCTTGGGCACCATCACCTTGCGCTTGAAGTAGCACACCTCTTCGCCGCGCTGGTTGTAGCCGAACGTCTCGACGCTCACGATGCCGCGGTCGGGCTTGCTCGAACTCTCTTTCTTGTCGAGCACCCGAGTCTGCGCGTAGATGGTGTCGCCGTGGAACGTCGGCTTCTTGTGTTGCAGCGTCTCGATCTCGAGGTTCGCGATCGCGAGGCCGGACACGTCGGGGACGCTCATGCCGAGCACGAGCGAGTAGACGAGGTTCCCCACCACCACGTTCTTGCCGAACTGGGTCTGAGTCTCGGCGTACCACGCGTCGGTGTGGAGCGGATGGTGGTTCATGGTGATCATGCAGAAGAGGTGATCGTCGTACTCGGTGATCGTCTTCCCGGGCCAGTGACGGTAGACGTCATCTGGTTCGAAGTCCTCGAAATACCGCCCGAAAGGTCGCTCATGCACCGTCATGGCCGCCGAGCGTACCGAGACGCCCGACCGGCCCGCGAGTCGAGCGCGTAGCTTTTCGGCCATGAGTGATCTCGTCCTCCAGACCGTGCCTCTCGGCGCGCAGTGGCCCACGGTCGACCCTTTCCTGTTCTGCGCGCACCATAACGACGCCTACCCGGCTGGGAACTCCAACCTGGGGCCGGCCGCGTCATTGGCCGGTCGGAACCTCGGCATGGACTTCGACGGCATCGACGGTTGGAACATGTACCACGGGTCGGTCGTTCCCGGATTTCCCCAGCACCCCCACCGCGGCTTCGAGACCGTCACCATCGTTCGCAAGGGCCTCATCGACCATTCCGATTCGATGGGGGCCACGGCGCGCTTCGGCCGCGGCGACGTGCAGTGGTTGACCGCCGGACGCGGCGTCGTCCATTCCGAGATGTTCCCCCTCCTCGACGAGGACGGGCCCAACCCGGCCGAGCTGTTCCAGATCTGGCTGAACCTCCCGAGCGTCGACAAGTTGACCGACCCGTACTTCACGATGATCTGGGATCGAGACGTTCCCCGCGTGGTGCACACCGATACGGACAGTCGGACGGTCGAGGTGGCGGTGATCGCCGGGGCGCTCGACGACGCGACCGTGCCCACCCCGCCGCCGAACTCGTGGGCGGCGCGCCCGGAGTCGGACATCGCGATCTGGCTGATCCGCATGGAGCCGGGGGCGCGGTACGAGCTACCGGCGGCCCGCGGCGCGGACACCCTTCGCATGCTGTACTGCTTCGAGGGCGACACACTCGCCGTCGGCGACACCGAAATCGGCCCGGACACCGGAGCGGTGCTCGACGCGCACCGGCCTGCGCCGCTCGTCGCGGGGACCACCGAAGTGGAGTGTCTGCTGTTGCAGGGCCGTCCGATCGATGAGCCCGTCGAACGGTACGGACCGTTCGTCATGAACACCCGTGACGAACTCGAGCAGGCCTTCGCCGACTTCCGCGCCACGCAGTTCGGTGGGTGGCCCTGGCCCGCCGACGATCCGGTCCACCCGCGCGATGCCGACCGGTTCGCCCGCCACCGCGACGGCCGCGTCGAATCAGCGGTGCGCGAGCCGTGATCACCGAACGGGGCGGACCGCGGCGTTAGGGTCGAATCGCTCCCCGATCCGACTCGGCGGACCGCTGCGATGACCAATCGACCTGCCCGCCGACCCGCCAGCCGACCCACCAACGACGCGGCGAGCCCGATGCCGGGCGCGCGTTCCGCGGTGCTCGCCGCGCTGCCCAGTTGGGTGGTGGCCCGGGTGGTCGTCGCGATTGCGCTCGTCACCAGCCGCGTCATCGTCGACCGCGGCGTCGACGATCCCTTGGCCCGCCAAACCGCCCGGCACGGTCTGCTCGCGTGGGACGGTTCGTTCTACGCCGACATCGCCCAGTACGGGTACGCACAACTCCCGCGCGAAGCACTGCGGTTCTTCCCGCTGACACCCATGCTCGGCCATGCCGTCGGCCGGCTCGGCGTCGGCCCGCGGGTCGGCGTGGTGGTGGTCGCAAATCTCGCGGCCCTCGCCGCCGGCGCGCTGATCTGGTTGCTCGTCCGCCGCGAAGGATTCGGGGATGCCGGCACGGCCCGTCGCGCCACGTGGTTCCTCGCGCTGATGCCGGCTGCGTTCGTGCTGGTGTTCGGCTACGCCGAGGCGGTGTTCCTGGCGCTGGCGCTCGGCGGGTTGCTCGCCGCGCGCAACCGGCGGTGGTGGCTCGTCGCACTGCTCGGTGCGACGGCGGGTCTCAGCCGACCCAGCGGCTTCATCGTCGCCGTCCCTGCATTCGTGGAGGCCGCGCGCGCGCTCCGAACTGTGGGGTGCCGCGAACTCGTGATGCGGGCGGTTGCCGTCGCCGCGCCCTTCGCCGGCGCGGGGCTCTTCCTCGTGTGGGTCGGCAACCGATTCGGCGACGCGTTCCTCCCCTACCGGATCCAGACGCGCGCCAACCTCAAGGGGGCGTTCGCCAATCCGGTCACGTCGATTCTCGATGCCGTCGGCGGTTTCTGGGACGGCCGGATCGGAACCGGACTCCACGTCCCGTGGATGATCCTGGCGGTGGCCCTGACGGTCGTCGCGTTCCGGAAGTTGCCGGCCTCCTACGCCTGGTTCACGACCGTCGCCCTTGCGAGCGCGGTGACGTCGAGCAACCTCGATTCGTTCGAGCGCTACGCGCTGGTTGCCTTCCCCTTGGTCATCGTGGTGGCGATCCTGGCGGCTGACCGCCGCGTCGAGCGGACCCTGCTCGGACTCAGCGGTCTCGCGATGACCGGTTACGCCATCCTCGCCCTGACCCACGCCTACGTCCCTTGACATCCATAGGAGCATCCCTCAGATCGCGTAGCGCTGGAGGAGGCCGCGGGCGATGACGAGCCGCTGGATCTCGTTGGTGCCCTCGCCGATGATCATGAGCGGCGCATCCCGGAAGTACCGCTCCACCGGCAACTCGGTGGTGTAACCGACGCCGCCGTGGATCCGCATCGCGTCGGTAGCGATCTCGAACGCGGCTTCGCTCGCGAAGAGCTTCGCCATCCCGGCCTCCACGTCGGCGCGGGCGCCGGACTGTTTCAGCCGGGCGGCGTGTTCGGTGAGCAGACGGGCCGCCGCCAACTTCGTGCCCATGTCGGCGAGCTTGTTCTGAATCGACTGATGTTGCGCGATCGGCTTACCGAACGTCTCGCGCTGTTGCGCGTAACGGATCGCGTGCTCGAACGCGGCGCGGGCCACCCCCACTGCGCGCGACGCGATGTTGATGCGGCCGACCTCGAGCGCCGCCAACATGAACCCGAGTCCGTGGCCCAGGCCGTCGCGGCCACCGAGGATGCAATCGGCACCGACGCGGTGCTCGTCGTAGAACATCTCGACGGTCTCGATGCCCTTGTACCCGAGCTTGCCGATGTTCTTCGAGACCGTGATCCCGCCCGCGCGTGGGCCGGGCTCCTTCTCGACGATGAAACACGTGATGCCTTCGTCGGTGCGCGCCGCGAGCGCGACGATGCCGGCCCGTTCGCCGTTCGTGACCCAGGTCTTCGTGCCCGTGATCACGTACTCCTCACCATCGGCGCGCGCCCGACACGAGATGTTGCGGGTGTCGCTCCCGGCGTCGGGCTCGGAAAGGGAGAGACACCCGCGGGGCGCGCCCTGCGCGAGACCGGGCAGCCACCGCGCCTGCTGCTCGGGACTCCCCTCCGCCATGATGAGACTCGCGGCGATGGTGTGGGTGTTGATGATGCCCGAGAGCGACATCCAGCCGGCCGCCAGTTCCTCGATCACCGCGATGTAGGCGAGCAGATCCAGGCCGAGACCGCCGAAGGCCTCCGGGATCGTGATGCCGAACAGACCCATCGCCTGCATCTGGGCCACCAGCTCGGCCGGATATTCGTCGGCGTGTTCCAGATCGTCGGCGACGGGCAGCACTTCCCGTTCGACCCACCGCCGCACCGACGCACGGAGCTCGTCGCGGGTTTCCGGATCCGTCGTCGTCATCGACCGATCGTAGAACGGGGCCGGAGGACCGCTCCTGAACCCGCACGACACGGATCGGGGAACAGAACCTGGGTGCCCTAGGTTCCACCAACACAATGCAGATGCACCAGACCATGATGGGATTCCGCCGCGATCCCGACGCCGTGGACGGCAAACGGGTCGAACGCGCCCTCATCCGCCGGGTACTCGGAATGACTCGGCCCTATCACCGGGCCCTGGTCGGGTTCCTCGTCACCGTGGTGTTCGTCGGCGTGCTCGGCGTCATCCCCGCCTACCTCTTCCGCTGGCTACTCGACGACGCCGTGGGCTCCAAGAACGAGACGCTCGTGCTCGTGCTCGCGATCGCCGCCGTCGGTGTGGCCCTCGCCAACCTCGTCGTCAGCGTGCTCCAACGTTGGTACTCCGCCCGCGTGGGTGAGGGGCTCATCTACGACATGCGAGTGGCGCTGTTCGACCACGTGCAACGTCTGCCCATCTCCTTCTTCACCCGGGTGCAGACCGGCGCACTGATGAGCCGGCTGAACGGCGACGTCGTCGGCGCGCAACAAGCGGTGACGAACACCATCGGCACCGTGGTGCAGAACATCATCACGCTCGCCATCACCCTCGGCGTCATGATCGCGCTGGAGTGGCGGCTCACGCTGCTGACCCTCGTGGTCCTCCCGGCGTTCGTATTGCCGGCCCGGCGCATCGGCCGCAAGCTCCAAGTGATCACGCGCGACGGCTTCATGGTGAACGCGTCGATGAGTAACACGATCGCCGAGCGGTTCAACGTTGCCGGCGCGCTCGTCGTGAAGTTGTTCGGTCGTCAGGATCGGGAACGGGACGAGTTCGCGAGCCGAGCCGGCCAGGTGCGAGACATCGGTGTCTCCTCCGCGATGTATTCGCGCGTGCTCATGTCGGCACTCGGGTTCGTGGCCGCGGTCGGCACCGCGGTCGTGTACTTCGTGGGCGGCCGCATGGTGATCAGCGGCACCATTTCGATCGGGACCTTGGGCGCGCTGGCACTGCTGGTCTCCCAGATCTACCAACCACTCACGCAACTCACGAACGCCCGCGTGGACGTGCTCACCGCGCTGGTGAGCTTCGAGCGGGTGTTCGAGGTGTTGGACTTCCCGGCACTCGTGGCGGAGAAGCCCGGCGCCTACGACCTCGTCGACCCGACCGGGCGGATCGAGATCGACCACGTCTGGTTCCGCCATCCCGCACCGGCGGTCTCGTCCCTGGCATCCCTCGAAGAGGGCATGCCCGACCTTGAGACCGAGCCGAGTGAATGGATCCTGCGCGATGTCAGCCTGTCGGTCGAACCCGGCGAGTTGATTGCCCTGGTCGGCCCGTCCGGCGCGGGCAAGACCACCACTGCGATGCTCGTCCCCCGGATCGCCGATGTGGAGCAAGGCACCGTGCGGCTCGACGGTCACGACGTGCGCGACCTCACCCTCGCGTCGATCGGCGACGCGGTCGGGTTCGTCATGCAGGACCCACACCTCTTCCACGACACCATCCGCGAGAACCTCCGGTACGCGAAGCCCGACGCGACCGACGCCGAGTTGGAGACGGCGTGTCGCGCCGCACGCATCCACGATCTGGTGATGTCCTTGCCGGACCGCTACGACACCATCGTCGGCGAGCGCGGCTACCGGATGTCCGGTGGCGAGAAGCAGCGCCTCGCGATCGCACGGGTGCTCCTGAAGCAGCCGGCCATCGTGATCCTCGACGAAGCAACGTCCCACCTCGATTCCGAGTCCGAACACGCGATCCAACGGGCGCTCGACGCGGCGCTGACCGGCCGTACCGCCATCGTCATTGCGCACCGCCTGTCCACCATCGTCAATGCCGACCGCATTCTCGTGATCAACGACGGCGCGGTCGTCGAACAGGGCACGCACGAGGTCCTCCTCGCTCACGGCGGGCTGTACGCAGACCTGTACCGCACGCAGCGCGATCGCGATCAGCTCGAAGTCGGAGTCGCGCGCATCGACGCGGCGCCGGTGACCCCCGCGGTGGTCCCGAACCTCTCGACCGGTACGCTGGGCCACCCGTAATCCAGTCCTCCCACTTTCCCAGTCCTCCCGCTTTCTTGGTGCGGTGACGAGCGAATGGCCGAACCCGAAGTGCTTCCTCCATCGCGCCGCCGCGCCGAGCGCGCCCATCGCGCGGGCCGGCGCACTCAGTGGAGCCGAAACGTGCGCCGGTTCGGCGGCCTGATCGGCGGTCTCATCGTCGTGGCCGCCGCGGTCGGCGCCGTGCTCGTCCTCACCAATGTCATCACCGTTCCCGGCGGCGACGACGTCGCCACCAATGCCGCCACGCGATCGGCGCCGGTGCCCACCACCACCCGAACGGACCCGAAACCCCCGCGCCGCCCCCTGACGCCCGAAGACCCGCTCCGACTTTGGATCGCCGGCGATTCGCTGGCCGGTTCGATCGGCCCGTCCCTCGGCCAGCTGGCCGCCAACACCGGCGTCGTCCAGCCCCAATACGACTCACGAATTTCGAGTGGACTCCTCAACCCGAATTTCTACAACTGGCCGAGACACGCAACCCAACAGCTCGCGTTGCTGAAGCCCGAGGTGGTGGTGTTCGTCATCGGCACCAACGACGCGAACGTGTGGAACGACGACCTCGCGCCCGAGTACCGCATCCGCACCGAGACGATGATGCGCGGTTTGGTGGGGACTGCGGATCGGGAAGTCTTCTGGGTGGGTCCACCGGTGGCGGAGGCCGGCGACCTCGAAGCCGGGGTGGCGGAGATCGACCGCATCCAACGTGCGGCGGCCGCCGCCGTTCCGGGCGTGACCTACGTGGACGCGCACGCGCTGTTCAGCGACGCGGACGGCGAATATCAGACGAGCTTTTCGGATCAGCTCGGCCGCACCCGGGTGATGCGCGCCGACGACGGCGTGCACTTCTCGGTGGCCGGGGCCGACTTCATCGGCTCGGTCCTCTTCGGTCTCCTCGACGCCCAGTGGAACCTCACTGCGCAGGCAGTCCCCGGCGCGGCGAAGCGGGTGCTCGAAACCAAGGGGTCCACCCAGATTCCGGGCACCCACCGCTCGGTCGACGCTGCCGCGCGCGACGACTCGGCCCCGTCCGGTTCCCGCTCGTCGTCCACCACGGCCGCCCCGCCCTCCACCACGTCGGTGACGGCGGTTACCACCACGACGACGACCGTTGCGCCCTCGACCACCACCTCGAGCACCACCGTCGTCCCCGCACCATGACCGGCGGCGGCCCGCTTGGAGGTCTCGCCGGAGGCCGTCGGTAGGCTCAGCGTCATGACTGACACGCACGCTGGCGCGACGGCCGCCGTCGATGCCGCCGCATCGCTGGTCGATGCCGCCGCTTCTCATCTCGCCACCGCCGCCGCCGAGAACGGCCGCATCTCGGTCTCGAAACTCGACGAGCACCAGGTGGTCGCCTACGACCTGGCCCATGCCGCCGCGGCCGTCGCCGGTTCCCGCGTGATGTTGAGCTACGCCACCCGCGGTGACCTCGAGGCGAAGCTCTCCTACGCATACATCGCGGACGTCTTCGCCGACATCGTGGGGCGGCTCGTCGGTCGTGAACACGGATGGGGCGTGGACCCCGCCGATCTCGCGAGCGCCCACGACTTCGTCGCCGCGCATCGTGACCCTGCGTTCCTCGAATCACTCGCCGACGACCTGCCGCGCCATGGCACTGGCCCCGCGCATCTCGACGACGAGTTCGACATGGTGCGGGATACGTTCCATCGCTTCGCCGAGGACAAGATCCGTCCCGTCGCCGAACACATTCACCGCACCAACGCCGACATCCCCGAGGCCATAATCGACGGCATGGCCGAGATCGGCGGATTCGGTCTCTCGGTGCCGGAGGAGTACGGCGGTTTCGCCGCCGGGGGCGAGTCCGACTACCTCGCCATGTGCGTGGCCACCGAGGAACTCTCGTGGGGCTCGCTCGGGGCCGGCGGCGCGCTCATCACCCGCCCTGAGATCCTGACCCGCGCCATCGTGAAGGGCGGGACCGAGGACCAGAAGCACGGTTGGTTGCCCCAGATCGCGAGTGGTGAACGCGTCGTCGGCGTGATGGTCACCGAACCGGACTACGGCTCGGACGTCGCCGGCGTGAAGGTCACCGCCACCGCCGTCGACGGCGGGTACGTGATCAACGGCGTCAAGACGTGGTGCACGTTCGCCGGCCGCGCCCACACGCTTAGGGTGTTGGCGCGGACCGACTCGGATCGCAGTCTGGGTCACCGTGGCCTGTCGGTGCTCGTCGTGGACAAGCCGCCCGCGCCCGGCCATCACTTCGCGTTCGACGACGGGCGCGACGGCAAGATGGAGGGCCGGGCCATCGACACCCTCGGCTATCGCGGCATGCATTCCTTCGAGGTCGCGTTCGACAACTGGTTCGTCCCCGCCGAGAACTTGATCGGCATGGAGAGTGGCCTCGGCAAGGGCTTCTACCTCCAGATGGAAGGGTTCGAGAACGGACGACTCCAGACCGCGGCGCGTGCCGTCGGGCTCATGCAGGCCGCGTTCGAGGCCGGCCTCGAGTATGCCCAGGACCGGAACGTCTTCGGCCGGCCGATCTTCGACTACCAACTCTCGAAGGTGAAACTGGCCAAGATGGCCGCGCTGATCTGCGCCGGCCGTCAGTTCTCGTACGAGGTCGCCCGAATGATGGCGCGCGGCGAGGGTGCGCTCGAAGCCAGCATGGTGAAGGCCTACGTCTGCCGCGCGGCCGAGTGGGTCACCCGCGAAGCGCTGCAACTCCACGGCGGGATGGGCTACGCCGAGGAGTTCCCGGTGTCGCGGTACTTCGTGGACGCTCGCGTGCTCTCCATCTTCGAGGGCGCCGACGAGACGCTCTGTCTCCGCGTGATCGCCCGTCGCCTGACCGAACAGGCACTCAGCGCGTAATCGCGCTGTTCACTGGCCCCGGAGCCACCCATACGGTGGCTGCGGGGACATCGAACGGGGAGTGTTGGGTGACGCGAGGCTTCCGTGATGCTGATCGAACCTTTTGAGCTGGTCGGCCGAATCGTGCGCCTCACGCCGATGACGCTCGACGACGTGCGCGGCTTGGTGGACGCCGCCAACGAAGATCGGTCCACCTACGGGTTCACCGAGGTGCCAACGGACCGCACGGCCATGGCGGCCCACGTCGAGCAACTCCTGGAACGGCGCGCGACCGGCAGCGCCGTGCCGTTCGTGACGAGAGACGCGGCGACGGGACGGGTCCTCGGCGCGAGCCGATTCCTCTGGTTGCGTTCGTACTTCGGCCGCGCGTTTCCTGACGCCGTCGAGATCGGCGGAACGTGGCTGGCCGCGTCGGCACAGCGGACTGGCGTGAACACCGAGGCGAAGCTCCTCATGCTCACCCACGCGTTCGAAGTCTGGGGAGTCGCCCGCGTCGACTTGAAGACCGACGCCCGCAACGCACGCAGCCGCGCTGCGATCGAACGCATCGGCGCCCAGCTCGACGGCGTCGTGCGCAACTGGCAACCGTCGCTCGTTCCTGGCGAGGAGGGTACGTCTCGCGACAGCGCGCTGTACTCGATCATTCCGTCGGAATGGCCGTCGATCCGATCACAGTTACAGGAACGACTGGCTCGGCAACAACTCCCCGGTTGACGTCACCCGTCGGCCTCAAGTCGCTTCCCCAAACTGACCGTGTCGTCGATCGCAAAACCGACCTGTTCGTAGAACGCGATCGCGTCCGGGTTCGTCACCCGCACTTGGAGATTGATCTTCGGGCAGCCGAGCGCGCGCAATCGCGTCTCCGCCGCACTCATCAATGCCCGACCGTGGCCGGCGCTGCGAAGCGTCGGATCAACGGCCAGATAGTTGATCCAGCCGCGATGGCCTTCGTACCCCACCATCACGGTCCCGACGACGCGGCCCTCGATCGTCCCCACCAACAGGAGATCGTCATCCATTGCCAACTTGCGCTCGATATCGCGCGCCGGATCGTTCCACGGTCGCGTGAGCTCGGTGACGTGCCACAACGCGATCACGGCCTCGACATCGTCGGGCGAGAACGGCCGGACCTCCATCTCGGTCATCGTTCGAGCGCGTCCATGGCTTCGTGAACCGCCCGCGCCGTCATCATCGGGGCCACGGTACTGGCCCCGATCCCGACGCGAACGAGAGAAATCCCCGGCGATGATTCGGGAACGGGGTCGAGAACTGACAGGCTGACCCGATGACCGAGCCGGCGCCGACCCCATCGCGCTCCCGCGCCCGCATCGCCGTGCTGGCCGTTCCCATGGTCGCATTCACGATCGCGGTGTACGTGGGGAACGCGTTCGCACCGTCGCTCGCCGACGATGCGCCCATCGCGTTGCTCGTTCTCAACCCGCGGATGCGGTGGTTGTTCCTCGTATCGGCGCGCGTCGACACGCTGTGGTTCTTCCTGATTCCGCTGGCCCGTGCCACGGCGGTGCTCTCGGTATATTTCCTCCTCGGCCGCTGGTTCGGCGACCGCGCGTTGCGCTGGCTCGAATCCAAGAGCGGGAACGCGCTGCGCCCCGTACTGTGGATCGAGCGGAAGTTCCACCAAGCCCGCGTCCCGGTCACCTTCTTCTTCCCGGGCACCGTCGCCGGCATGCTCGCCGGGGCCGACGGCATGTCCGCGCCGCTGTTCTTCGCGGTGGCACTGACGAGCATCGGGCTGCGGGTCTGGGCCGTGCGATCGCTGGCGGACGCGTTCCGGGAACCGCTCCTCGAGGTGCTCGACTGGATCGGCGCCAATCAGATCTGGCTCACCCTGCTGTCCTTCAGCCTGGTGTTCGGATGGGTGGTGTGGTCGAACCGAAACGGGCTGGCCCCCACCGACTCCGTCGAAGAGCTGGTCGACGAATTCACCGAACCCGACGTGACCGAACCGAGTGAGCCCAGCGACGACGTCGCGCGGGACGCCCGCACCTGAACGCGTGCGCTACGCCGACACGCGAAAGCGCGTCGGCGGCTCGGCACCCTCGACGAGATCGGCGACCGTCCGACCGACGAGGGGCGCGAACTTGAAGCCGTGACCCGAACACGGCGACGCCACGACGATCGGTCCGATCCGATCGAGGACGAAATCTTCGGTGGGGGTCGTGGTGTAGAGACAGGTGGTCTCGGTGGCCGGGACCGGAATCAGCCCGGGCATCCACTGCTCCACGAACTGCACGATGCGCTCGCGGCTTCCGGGATCGACCATGGCATCGCGCGCATCGGGATCCACCGGCGGACCGGTGTGATGTTCCGCCAGCTTCACGCCTTCGCCCGGCGTCTCGAGGCCGTAGATGGTGGCCGCGGCCGCGTGGTGGATGAAGCTCGGCCACCACGACGGCGACTCGCGCGGCAAAAAGTGGAACACCGACTCCTGCGTGACCCGCAGCGGGGGCAGGGGCACGAGATCGCGCAAGAGACCGGAACACCAGGCACCGGCTGCCACCACGACGACATCGGCGTCGAACGCGCAATCGTCGAGGACGACCCGAGCGCGCGCGTCCGCCGTTTCGATGGCGCGCACGGGCTCATTCCACACGAAGCGCGCACCGTGACGTTGGGCCTGTTCGATCATCGCCATCCGTGCCGCACCGGCCGCGATGCGCCCACCACCGGGCTGGAACACCACGGCCGAGTCGAACCGCATCCCCGGCCACCGCTCGTGCGCCACCTCCGGCGTCAGCAGCTCGACCGGGACGCCCTCGGCATCGAACGCCGCGAGCACTCGCGTCACACTCGCGGCGTCGCCGTGGTCGACCGAACCGGTGGAAACGATGAGGCCGATGCCAGCTGCCTGCTCGAGGTCGTGCCAGTCCTCGAGCGCTTCGCACCCCAGCCGCACCCAGAACGGGTCGGGGTAACCCAGACGGAAGATGCGCGACGCACCGTGCGAGCTGCCGCGCTCGTGCCCGTCGTCGAACTGCTCGATCACGGTGACCGGATGACCACGTCGGGCGAGTTGCCAAGCGGCGGCCGCACCCATCACGCCGGCGCCGACGATCACAACCTCGGTCGGCGCCATGCGCTCAGGCTAGAGGTGCGCGTCGGCGCGTCGGCGCCATTCGACGCGGATTCCGCAAGCCCCGGCTTGCGCTTCTGGTGCGAGAAGCCGGTGGGGTGCGGGGTGTGCGCGAGTCAGCCCGTGCGCGCGTGGGTCAGCCGGCGCTGCGCGCCCATACGGCGCGCCCCCCCCCGGAGTCGCACAGGTTGGGCCACTTGGGGGGGGCGTCGGCCCTCAAAGCCGCGCCGCACAAGTCCCCACCCCGCCGCGCCCCCAC
>JANPMG010000146.1:0-2292 GCA_031422675.1 Acidimicrobiia bacterium
GTCGTCGAAGCCGTCCGCGTCGAGCGCGGGGTCGGTGTACCCGAGACAGAGGTTCGGACCCTTCACCCGGATCTCGCCTTCCTCACCGCGCGCGGCGACGCGTCCATCCAGCGCCACCACCTTCACCTCGACGCCGAGACAGACCGACCCTTCCGTGTTGGCGAGCTGTTCGTCGGTGGCGTCGACGTGCGCGATCGACAGGATCGGACATTCCGTGAGCCCGTAGCCCGACGAGATTCCGATGCCGCCGAGTTCCTCCTTGACCTCATAGTGGAGCTGGGGCGGTTTGGCCGCGCCGCCGCCCACGAAGACCCGCGTCTCGGGAAAGAGACGACGGTCGGGAGTGGCCCGTTGCGCCGCGAGGTAGGCGAGGTGGAACACCGTGCCCGCGCCCGCAATCGTCACCCGCTCGCGTTCGAGCACCGGGATCGTCTGATCGGGGATGAAGCCCTCGACGATGACCTGGGAGCAGCCCGCCATCAGTCCGGCGATCAGCCACCCGATGCCACCGATGTGCGTGAAGGGGAACACCAACGCATTGCGGTCCGTGGGCAGCAGGTCGAACGCCGCGACCATGGCGTGGGCCGATGCCGCCACCGTGTTGTCGGTGTGGCGGGCGCCCTTCGGGTCCGCGGTCGTGCCCGAGGTGTAGAAGAGCCACCGCAACGGACCGTCGTGACGCACCCCCGGCTCGAACGGCTCACCGCCGGCCGGAACCGGCGGCAGGGCGGCGGGATCACCCTCGAACGCGTCGCCACGATTCAGGGTCAGGACCTCGAGTCCGTCGGTGTCGGCGGCGAGGCCCTCGGCCATCGCGGTAAAGTCGAAACCCCGCCACTCCCCGGCCACCACCAGGAGGCGCGCATCCGCCTCGCGCACGACGAAGCCCACTTCACGATCGCGATAGATCGGAAGGATCGGGTTCTGCACCGCGCCGAGGCGCGACAGCCCCCCGACGAGCACCATTGCTTCGATCCACGTGGGCAGTTGCCACGAGACGACGTCACCCTCGCCGATGCCGCGCCCGTGCAGGTTCGCGGCCGCCTGCAAGGACGCCGAGCGGTACTCGGCGAACGTGAGGGTGCGACCATCTTCGTCGATGACGAACCGTTCGTCGGGAGTATCCGCCGCCCGCTGCTCGATGAGATCCCACAGCGAGGTGAAGCCGATCAGTCGTTGCGCCATCGTTTCAACCGGCCGGCGCGGGGCTCGTCGGTGAACTCTTCGGTTTCGGGAATCCGCCCCCGTAGGTCACCAGTCCCCCGTCGATCGAGATGATCGAACCGATCATGTATCTCGCTGTGTCGGAAGCGACGTAGGCGATGCACTCAGCGACCTCCTCGGGTTCGGAGACTCCGATTCGGCTCATGACCGGCCGCAGTACATCGAAGTCCGCGCCTTCCGGCAACCGGAAGCCTTTGGTCAACGGCGTACGCATCCCACCCGGCGCCACGCAGTTCACGCGCACTCCCGCATCCACGTACTCCACTGCGAGCGCCCGAGTGAGGTTCACGACGCCACCCTTGGATGCGCAGTACGCGGCCGAGTATGGCTGGCCCATGAGACCGGCGTTCGACGCAATGTTGACGATTGTTCCGCCACCGTCGAGCAGGTACGGGAGTGTGAATCGGCACATGAGGAACGTACCGGTGAGATTGACGCCGATGATGGATGCCCACCGATCCGGCGACTCCTCCTCACTCTTCGCAAATCCCCCGATACCCGCCGAGTTGACCAACACCTGCGGCCGGCCGAGATCCCGCGCGATCGAACCGATCGTGGACTCCACCGATGCCGGGTCGCTCACATCGGCGCCATAGGCCTTGGCCGTTCCCCCACCGGCGACGATGTCGGCGGCGACCGTCTCGGCCGTGTCCTGCATCAGGTCCAGGACCGCAACGTGCGCACCCTCCTCGGCGAACAGCTTCGCCGTCGCCCGCCCCAATCCCGAGCCTGCCCCGGTCACGATCGCGACTCGGTCCGTGAAACGCGCCATTGCCGGTGCTCCCCTTGCTCGTGGACAACAGCGGCGGAATCTAACGCCTCGTCAGATCGCGCGCGACGACCGAAACGGGCGGTCCCTCGGGTACCGTTCGGGGACGATCGACCCTGGACGGAGCATGACATGGCCAACCCAGTACTGACCCCGCAGCGCATCGGCGCCGCCGCCGACGAGTTCCAACCCGGTTGGGCACTCGGGGCAGGCGCGCCCGCAGGAACCGACACCGACGCGTCGGGCGCGCGCATCACGCCCGGATCCGGCGGCGCCACCATGACCGCCGGCGGCGCCTT
>JANPMG010000147.1:0-2156 GCA_031422675.1 Acidimicrobiia bacterium
AGGTCACGGTCGCCGAGGACGCCGACGACCAGACCCGGCTCATCGCCTTCACCGGCCGGACTCCCTTCCCCTGATGCGCGTCCGCTTCGAGGTTTTCGGTGGGGTCAGAGTGCTCGGCGCGAACGGCGTGATCACCCTGCGACCGCAGGTCGCCCGGCTGCTCGGTGTGCTCCTCGCGGACCCGGAAACGCCGGTGCGGGTGGAACAGATTCTCGACCGGCTTTGGAATGACGAGCCGCCGGCGACCGCCGCGAAGATCGTGCACGTCTCGATCGGTCGGCTCCGGGCCGCGCTCGCCGCCGACGGCGGTGCCCGTGGTGATCCGCCGCCGGAAACGATCGTACGCACGACCCCCGCGGGGTACATCTTGGCGGCCCGCCCGGACGACCTCGACGAGTATCTGCGCGCGCACGAACGCGCCGTGCAGCTCCGGTCGACCCGACCCCTCGACGCGTTGACCGCGATGGCCGACGCGCTCGCCGCCTGGGGCGGACAGCCGTGGGGCGACGACGGTGCGGCCGACTGGCTTCGTGATCGAGTCTTCGCCCTCGAGGAGAGCCACCGAACGCTGGAGGAGGAATGGGGCGATCTCATGCTCGAATGCGATCGCGGCACCGAGGCCGTCGACGCGTTCCGGTCGGCGGTCGACGCCGAGCCGCGGCGCGAGCGACGCTGGGCGCAGCTGATGGTCGCGCTGTATCGAGACGGTCGCCAAGCCGACGCGCTCCGTCAGTACGAACGCGTTCGGCGCCTCCTACGCAACGAGCTCGGCATCGAGCCCGGTCCCGAGTTGCGCCGCCTCGAACTCGCGATCCTGCATCAGGACCCGAGCCTGTTCCGTACCCCGACGCAACCGAGCAACGGCGACGCGCCGACATCGTTCGTCGGCCGTGACCCCGAACTCGGTGCGCTCGCACGGGCGGTCGACCGCGACCGGCTCGTGACCGTCACCGGCATCGGTGGCATCGGCAAGTCCCGGCTCGTGACCGAGTACGCGCACCGGCAAGCCCTCGCCGGGGAGAACGTCCGCCGGCTGTCGTGCGCCGGGCTCGCCGCAACCGATCGATTCGGCGAGCACGCCGCACGGCAACTCGGTGTCGTCGTCGATGAGGGGAGCTCGGTGGCATCCGTGATCGCCGCCGCGATCGGTCCGGCGCCTGATCTGCTCGTCATCGACGGCGCCGAGCCCGTGGTCGACGAGGTGGGTCACCTGGCGCTCACGGTGCTCGAACGGTGCGCGCGCGTGCGCATCGTCGTCACCTCACAGATACCGCTCGCCGTGGGTATCGAGCGCGAACTCCGCCTGACCGGACTTCCCCAGGCGCCACTCGACGGACCGATCGCAGGCACCGACCTCGAGCTGATGCTCGATCGGGCCGGATTCGATGCGACCACGCTCGACGCGGCGACCCTGGAGGTGCTGCGCGCCGGGTGTCGAAATACTGGTGGTGTCCCGCTGCTCATCGAGCTCGCGGCGCGCCGGGTCGGATGGGACTTCACATCGGCCACCTCCGATGACGATCCGAGCACCATCGGCACCGATCCAGTCCGGGCCGCCATCGCCCATTCGCTCGACGCCGCCGACGTTCCGGCCCGAGAACTCGTGACGCTCGGATCGTTGTTGCCCGGCGGCATGTCGGAATCGCTCGCGAAGGCACTCGGCGCGTTCGAAGGCGACGGCGCACGCCGCGCCCTGCGCCAACTCGCGTGGCTGCACCTCGTCGATGCCTTCCCCGGTGCGAGCGCCGTGCGCTACCGCAGCCTCGACCCGATTCGCTCGGCGTTGGTCGAGGGCCTCTCTCCCACCGAACGCGAGCAGGCTGCCGCGCGCTCGACCTCGGGGCTCCAGTCTTTGCTCGATCGGATCTGGCCGGACCACACCGCTCCCGTCGTCCTCACCGTGCTCGCCGACGTCGCCGACGAGCACGACAACCTTCGCTTTCTCCTCGCGGATCGCCTCGTCGATTCCCCCGGGGACGCACTCGAACTCGCGATCGGAGCATCCGAGTATTGGGCCCGGCGCGGTCACATGGTGGAGGGTAGAAGTTGGCTGCGCGAGACCATTGAGGCGGCGCAGCCGGAAGGACCAACGCGGTGGAGGGCGGTGCTCGCGCTGGTTCGAACCACGCGGACCATGGCGGAAACGGCGCAACTTC
>JANPMG010000148.1:0-7115 GCA_031422675.1 Acidimicrobiia bacterium
ACTGTCGCTCGTGCGGACTCACTCAGCTCGGGTTCATCCCGGACCCGCGCGAGGTCTACAAGGACTTCCCGTTCGTCAGCGGTACCACCGCCACGGCCACCAATCACTTGCAGACGCTGCCGCCCGATCTCGTGGCGCGTCTCTCGCTGGGGAAGGGATCATTCGCCGTCGACATCGGGTCGAACGACGGCACGCTGCTCGCCGCGTACAAGCCGTTCGGGGTGAAGGTCCTCGGCGTGGACCCGGCGGCGGAGCCGGTCAAGATCGCGCGCCAGGCGCGCATCCCCACGCTCCACGCGTTCTTCAACGTCGAGACCGCCAAGCACATGAAGGCGAAGCACGGCCGGGCCGACGCGATCACCGCCGCCGGCGTCTTCGGCCACATCGCCGCGTTGGACCAGACGATGCGCGGTGTGCGGCTGCTCCTGAAGCCGGGCGGCATCTTCGTCTCGGACAATCAGTACTGGCTCGACATGGTCGAGCGCCTGCACTACGACAACATGTTCCACCAACATCTGCGCTATTACTCGATGCGCCCGATGATCGAGTTGCACCAGCGGTACGGACTCGATGTCGTCGACGTCGAACGGTCCGAGGTCTACGGAGGGTCCTTCCGCGTGTACGCCGCGCACGAGGGCACGATGCCGGTGTCGAAGCGGGTGCGCGAGCTCTTGGCTCACGAACGGCGGGTCGGTCTCTACCAGCGCGAAACCTGGCAGGGGTTCACGGCCGCGGTCGAAGCGCGCCGCACTGCCCTGTTCGACGCGGTCTACGCCGCGAAGCAGGCGGGCAAGAAGGTGATCGGGCTCGGTGCGCCGGCCAAGGCGTCGACGGTGTGCAACTACTGCCGCCTCGGCCCCGAACTGATCGACTACGTCACCGAGATCAATCCGCTACGAATGGGCAAGTACCTGCCCGGCGTTCGGATCCCGATCGTGGACGAGAAGCGCATGTTCACCGACCCCGAACCCCCGGATGTCGGGGTGCTGTTCGCGTGGAACTACTACGACGAGATCGTGCCGAAGCTCCGGGCGCGCGGATTCACGGGTGAAGTGATCTGTCCGTGACGGGCCGCGGCACCATCCTGTTCGGGGGCAGTGGCTTCCTGGGGCCGTACATCCTGAACGCGTGTCCCGAGATGATTTCCGTCGGGCGATCCCAGCCACCGACTGCGAATCGGCACATCCCGATCGAGTCGCTCGCCGATCTGAGCTGCCTCGAGGACGTTCCCTTCGACCGGGTGATCTACATCATCGGCAACACGGATCACCACCACCTCGAGCAAGAGTCCGTCCCGCCCGGCGAGCCCACCGCGTTCGAATATCACGTCACGCCACTGCTGCAGACACTCGAACAGTTGAAGCGGTATCCGATCAAGCAGTTCATCCATTTCTCGACGGTCCTGATCTATGACGAGCAGAAGATCGCGCTGCCGGTGTCCGAGGACGCGCCGATCGATCCGTATCGGAACCGGTACGTCCTGAGCAAGTACCTGGCCGAGGAGGCGTCGAAGTTCTACGCCCGGTGGCTGCCGATCACGACGGTACGGCTGGCCAATCTGTACGGCCCCACGCCGCTGGCGCGGTGGGACCTCATTCATCGGCTCTGCCACCAGCTGCTGGATTCGGGCCGGGCGGACATGTGGAGCGTGAAGCCGGCGCGCGACTTCATCTACGTCGAGGACGCGGCGCGTGCCGTCGTGAAGTTGTTGGAGTCCGACGCCACGGCGACCTTGAATCTCGGATCGGGAACCATGACGTCCGTGTCACGGGTCAGAGAGGTCCTGGAAGCGGTCAGTGGCGGCACGATCTCGGTCGTGGACCAGCCGGTATCGGGGCCGACGGAGTTCCAATGTGACACGTCGGCACTGCACCAACTCATCGATTGGACGCCGCGGTACTCCATCGAGGATGGAATCCGCGCGACCTACGAGACCATGAAGTCGTATCGAGGGCTATGAAGCTGGGGATCGACGGATGGCGACTGGTCGGCCGGCGCGCGGGCGTCGGTCGCTACCTCGCCAACGTGGTGAGCGAACTCACCCCCGAACTCACCCACGGGTTCGAGCGCGTGAGCGTCTATACGCCGAAGCCGGTTGATCGGGTGGCGGACCAGATGCCCGATCACATTCGGAACGTGGTGCTGAGTCCCGAGATGCGGATGCTGCTGTGGTCGAACGTCCGACTCGGGCCGCTCACCACCGACGATGTGCTGTTCTGCCCGTCCTACACCCGTCCGCTGGTGACTCGCGCCCGGACCGTGGTGGCCACCCACGACATGGTGTACCGAGTGCGCCCAGATCTCTTCCCGCGCTCGGCCCGGTTCTACAACCGCATCTACGAGTGGAGTGACCGTCACGCCACCCTGATCGTGACGGACTCCGAAGCGGTGAAGGACGAGATCGTCCACTACTGCCGCGTCCCCGCGTCGAAGGTGCGCGTCACCTACCTCGCGCCCCCGCCGATGTTCGTGCCGCTGCCCGCGTCGGACCCGAAACTCGGCGACAT
Organism: Acidimicrobiia bacterium; assembly: GCA_031422675.1. Lineage (GTDB taxonomy): Bacteria > Actinomycetota > Acidimicrobiia > IMCC26256 > JAENVU01 > JAENVU01. The sequence continues at coordinate 2,508 of JANPMG010000148.1, forward strand.
CCGGCGGCGCTACGTGGGGGGCGCCGTTCCGTACTTTCTCTTCGTCGGCAAGATCACCGGCCGGCGCAGCCTGCCCCTGTTGCTCGACGCGTTCGCACGCATGAAACAGCGGACCGGTCTCGATCATCGGCTGTTGCTCGCCGGGGCCGGGACGGACAGCCCTGAGCTGGTGGCGGCGAGCCGTGCGTTCGGGGTCGAGCAGGATGTCGTGCACGCCGGTTTCGTGCCCGACGAGTTGCTGAACGCGGTATACAACGCGGCAACCGCGCTTGTGACCGGTGCGGTGTACGAGACCAACTCGCTGCCGGTCATGGAAGCGCAGGCGGCCGGCCTGCCCGTGGTCTGCTTGCGCAATCCGGGCATGATCGAGATCACCGACGGCGCGGCGGCGATGTATGACCGTGCCGATGCCGACGCGATGTGCGAGGCCATGATGCGCGTGGCCGAAGACGAGGGGCACCGCCAGGATCTGTCGGCTCGCGGGTTGGTGAGCGCCGCCCGGTTCTCGTGGGCGCGCTGCGCGCGCGAGACGATCGCCGTGTTGGGGGAAGCCGCCACCCTCTGATTGTCCCGCCCCGCCGGGTTCGGGGCACTATCTCCCCATGGCCAGTGGACTCCGAACGCGCGACTTCCGGCTTGCCGTCCGGGTCCTTCCCGTCGCGGTTGGTGCGATATTGGTGAAGCTCGCCGTTGATCAGCTGGGCTGGGACCGGGTCGAACTCAACACCCTGCACTCCGGACTGCTCGCCGCGAATGTCTTCCTCATCGGTTTTCTGCTGGCCGGGACCCTCTCCGATTACAAGGAGAGTGAACGGCTTCCCGCGGAGCTCGCCGGGCGCGCCGAAACGATCGCCGACGAATGTCAGATCCTGTACCGGGACACGGCAGCGCCCGCTGCGCTCGACGGACTCCGGCAGGTCAAGCTCTTCGTGGTCGCCGTCGACGACTGGCTTCACGGCCGCGCGACGGTCGACGCGCCCCTCGAGTGCATCGAGGAGTTGAACTGGTCGTTCCTGGCCTTTCAGCCGTTGACCCAGCCGAACTTCATCGTCCGGCTCAAGCAAGAGCAGAGCGCCCTGCGGCTGTTGGTGTTCCGGATCAACACGATCAAGGAGACCTCATTCGTCGGTGCCGGCTATGTGATCGCGGCGGTGTCCTCCGTGCTGCTCGTCATTGCGCTGGTGTTCGCACAGATTGCGCAACTCGGAGCGGAACTGTTCCTCCTCGGCTCGATTGCGTACCTGTTCAGCTACATGATCCTGTTGATCAAGGATCTCGACGACCCCTTCGATTACGACAGCTCCGGACGGCGTGGATCGGTCGAGGTGTCGTTGGCGCCCATCGAGTACGCGAATCGCCGACTGGACCGGGAACTGCTCGAGTTCGAGACCGGGCCGGAGTCCGCTGGCACGACCTGAAGCTCGGCGGGTGACCGGGCTCAGGATGGTGCGCCCCAACGGCAGCGTCGGCGGTGATATGGTTATTCAGTAACTTATATACTTACTTTTGGAGCCGAAGGTGCCGAGCTACGACAATCTCATCCAGGTCGCCCGGTCGGTGAAGCGCGACCTCGACCACGACTCGAAACCCTTCCGGAGCTACCAGCGGATGGAGCTCACGAATCGTCTGCGAGCGTTCTCCGGCGAGCCCACGACACGGATCAAGGCTGCACTCGGGGCGGATCTCGAACGTGCCCTGCTCGAGCAAGGACTCCGTTGCTACCCGGAACTGACCGCAACGACGACCGGTGCTCAGATTCGTATCTTCCGCGCGGGTTCAACGGTGGGCGATCTCCTCGACGCAGTCTTGGTGCCGTCTCGAGATCACGATCGCCGATTGGCAGAAGCGCTCAAGAGCTTCAAGGGAACGTGGGAATGGGATCGCAGCTCCGACGCGGGCGACTCCGAGACGACCGGGGCAGAACTGTTCGGCAAGCTCCTGCCTCGAGAAGCCCAGGCCGAGTATGTGCGATCGCTCAACGACGCCGACCTCGCAACGACGTGATCCTGCTCGACGATCATTTGGTGCGCGATCTCGTAGCGGGAGAGTTGCCAAGTGAGGTCGCGGAACATGAGGACGAGTTCGCGACCACGAACCTTTGGCTTGTGCGTTTGGCCGGTGCCCTCACGCGGCAGGGACTCGCGGGCGCCCTCTCGGGAAGTATCAAGGGACTTGGCGAAGCCGACGCGATGCGATTCCGGCAACATTTGACCGAGCGCGTGGAACTGCTGACAGTGCTGCCCATGCGCGAACTCGTGTGGCCGATCGCCGAGCTTCAGCAGCGCCATCGAGAAGCCGGCCATCTGCTCAGTACCGCGATGGCGGAGGTGCTCGGGGCGGCGCACGCACTCGGCGCGACGATCGCCGTCGCCGAAGATGACGTTGGGCCGGGGCTCCAAGCCGCGGCGGCGGCTGACGGCGTTGCGTTTCGCGTGGTCACGCGCCGCTGACTCAACCTTCCCGCGCCGCCGCCGCCGCCAGGGCGAGCACGAGCGGTCCCGCCGCGTTTGGTGCCGCGGGGAGACCGCGAGAGTTCTTGGAGTGGATTCAGCCGTCGCGACGTGCGCGGCCGATGAACGCCTCGCCGACGGCGACGAGGTCGTCGGCGACGACAGACACGGTTCCAGCAGCAAGCGCGTTCCGGATCCAGAGCAGAGTTCGGTCCGCCTCGGCGACGAACAGCTCTTCGATTTGGATCACGGACCATATGCCGAGCCCGGCGGGAGCGTGGGCAAGTGCCGTCGCGATGCTGCCGTCGAGATCCCGGACCGAGAGCAGCCGGTACATGTCGTACGCGTCCGACCCGCGCTTCGCGACGGTCGCGCCGCGTCGTTGGCGGATCGCGTGAAGTTTCATCGCGACGAGCGCGGCCGGTATCGCGACGTCGACGTGGACCGATGCCAGCATCTGGCCTTCGTTGGTGCATGCCATGACGTGCACGGGCTCGGCGGTTGCGAGCGCCCACGAGTGGGCGACGACGAATGAGCGGTCGAGTTCGTCGGTCGGTAGATCCTCGACGTTGGGCACGTCTCCGACTTCGAGCAGGTCGATGTGAACGCCACCGAACTCGACTCCGTGGGCGGTTCGTGTCGCACCTTCAGCTATGAGCACTTCGACCGCGCTGGGGACGACGTCGTCGCGAACGAGTGCATCGATATCCGCGGTGGGACGGTGCGCTGCCGCGAGCTGACACATCACTGCGACACCGCCGATCACGGCGCTGCGCGGTATTCCTTCGTTGGCGAGACGTCCGAGAGCTTCGACGAACCCGGTGACGGGGCTGGCCTCGTCGACGATCAGGATCACGGACTCCACGCAGCTACCAGACTCGCTCGAACGGCGCCGGCGGTTCCCAAGCTCCGAGTGCTTCCGCGCCGCGGGCTGGATCCTGTGCGAGGTCCAGGGCGACAAAGAGCGCATTGGTTCCTCGCCACGTCTCGCCGGGCACGTCGTAGCGAGGGCAGCACACGACGGGGAGCGGCGCGATCGCGATCCGAGCGCCACGCGTCTCCGAGGCCGCGCTTTCTCCGTAGAGGTCGAGCGCTCGGCGTTGGATCCGAGGCTCGGGAACGTACAAGGCGGGCGGGTACGCGCCGGAGACAACGAGACGTGCGCCCCATCCGATCGCCGCGCGACTTTCGGTGAGTGCCCAGCCCGGTTCGCTCGTACTGTCGATGCCGAGCCCAAGTGGTCCGGTCCGTGAAGCGTCGTTCGGAGCAGGGGCCTCCGCGAGCCAACGCCATTTGGGACGCCATGCCTCCGCGACTGCGGCGAAGAGTTCGGGGATCAGCGGTCGACCATCCGATCGCACGAGTCCCGCGGCTCGCACGACCGACGCACCCTCGGACACCGAACTCAACGCGAGGCGGGCGCGGTGCGCGATGGCTGTGAGTGTCGGGGGGTGCTGCGGTGCGAGGAGCAACTCGACTGCGAATGCGAGTCCGCCGCGACCTTTGATCGCGTCTGTGGAATGCACCGTCGGTGCGGAGCGTGGTTGGGCCGGGACCGCGGTGTCGATCATGAGGGAAGGGGACCAGATACGGACGGTGCCGCGCCGATCGAACCAGCCGATGCCGGCTTCGGCGAGGAGTTGGCGTGCGCCGCGTGACACCTCGTCTGCGACGAGGACGGTGTTCTGCTCCGCGGAGGGGGACGAAAGCGCCGAGATCAACACAGCTGCCCGCTGGGTGCTCACGATGGTTTCGGCCTGGGGGAGAACGGTGATGTCTGTCGATCCGCTCTTCGCTCGCAGAGAGGGGAAAGGCGCGTTCAGATCTACGTCGACATGGAGGGATTCCAACGCAGAAGCCAGCGCCTCCCGTGCTTCAGATGTGGCGCGGTGCCGGTTCATGGAACCAGTATACATCTTCGGCCTTCGGCTACAGCCGAAGACCGAAGGTCGAAGGTCCGCAGGCTTAGGGCTCGATCTCGAGGCATCCCGGAACGCTTCCTTCACGGTCCGCTCTTCGCATCGAGCGGTATCGCCACGCACGGCCCGAGGTGTCGATGTCGAGCAGCGGTGTCCCCGTGTACTGAGTGTGGACTAGGACCCCGAGAGCGTTCGCAAAGCCCCGGTTTTATTGGGTGCGGTGGTGAGTCGGCCTGTAC
>JANPMG010000149.1:0-6790 GCA_031422675.1 Acidimicrobiia bacterium
GCCGCGGCATTCGATGCTCACCTCCCCATGATCCATAACACCACGGGTGCCGTCTCTCACGCTGAGCGCCGACGGGGAACGTGAGATCAACCACCCAGGCGTCAGTCAATGTCCCCCGAACGCAGCGTGCATGCACGAATCACTTCTGTATTTTCGCGTGTGGAGCGTCCGGACGCCAACACGAACTCGGTGCTCGGATGCCGTCCGATTTACTCGAAATTCCGTTCTGGACAAGCGCAATCGCGTGAAGGTATCGCGTGAACGACGGGCGTGGTGGAGGTCCGTCTTCTTCGTCTGACCCAGCAGCACTCGCACTCCCTGAACCTTCGATGATGGATGAGGCACCGAACCCGTCATGCCGTTCGCGGCCCGCGCCCGTCCGGCGTTCAGGGATTCACCCGGGTCGCGGATCGACCATCATGACTACCCCCCGGTGGTTCTCATGTAGGTGCAACGTTTCGGTCTTGCCAAACGACTTGGTGAAGATGAGCGAACTTCACAAGATGGCGAGACCAACGATCGAGGAGGTCTTCGCCGTCCACCGGGCGCCACTGCTGCGCGTGGCGTTCCTGGTGTGCGGTTCCGAACCGGCCGCGGAGGACATCGTGCAGACGGTCTTCGCATCCGCGCAGGGCCGCTGGGACACGATCCGGGATCCCGCCGGCTACCTCAAGCGCGCCGTAGTGAACCTCGCCGCAGACGGGCATCGACGGAGATTCCGGGAACGCCGTGCGCTCGACTCCATCCCGCGCCAACCAACTGCCATCCCCGAGGTCGATCACACCTGGTTCGTCCTTCAACAGCTCCCCGTGAGACAGCGGACGGTCGTAGTCCTGCACTTCTACGAAGACGTGCCGCTCGTAGAAATCGCTGATCTGCTCGACCGACCCGCCGCCACGATCCGTTCCGACCTGCGCAGAGCGCTCATCCAACTCCGGAGGACAATGCCGTGAACGACATCGAGTTGATCGACCCCGACCTGGAACGACATCTGCGCCGCACCCTCGCCGAGGTAGCCCGCACGGTCACCGGAGACGCAATCGCTGAGAGACCGGAACTGGCGCCGCGCTCGCGTCGGCGGCGAGCAGCGAAGCCAGTCGCCATCGCATGTGCGGCGTTGGGTTTGGCGGCGGCGGCGTTCGCGTGGGCCAATGTGGGCCCCGAATACGTCAAGGAGCTGCCTCCCCGTCCGGCGCTCGCTGCCGGGACGGCCGACGGCATCCGTTGGTGGCTGGTCCCTTCCTTCCACACCAACGTCTGCGACCAGGCGATGCCGGGCGTGGAAGCTGTCACCGCTGCCCGGAATCCACAGGGCGCGGAATGGAGCACCTTCGGCGTCAGCTACGGCGAGCCTTCAGCCGATCCCTGCGCCATAGACGAAGCGGCCTGGCTACGTGACCCCAACCGGATGGAGTATGGCCTCAGCCGAATGGGCCCCGACGACGACAGCGGTTCACCCTGGATCGCTGCCATCGCCCTCCACCCGTCGGCGACGAAGGTCCTCGTCACGATCGACGGCGCCACCCGCGAGATACCGACACTGGCCCGCTCGGACCGCCCCGGCGGCCCCCGATACGTCACGTTCACCGCGCCAGCCGACACCAAGAACGTGAGGTTCACCCCGTTAGGTTCCGACGGCGTTCCCGTGGCTGCCGAACGGACCTGGTCGCCCTAGCGCGGGGCTCAGCCGTTCCCGAACCTGGCACCACCCCACCAGTTGTGTGGGCCGCGCTCGGCAGCTATTGCGTTCATGAAGTCACGGCATCTTGATCACCCAGGCGGCACGTCACCCGGACACTCATTCGTCCCGCGGGACGTCCCAAAATCGGTCAGGCGGCTCACGCAACCCGGGCTCAAACCGGGTCGATCTTCTTGGCGCGGCTGGGTGCGACTCGGGGCGGCTCGTTCGGCTGTTTGGGATACACGGGCGGCCACGGCGCGTCCATCATCCCCGCAGCCATATCCCGGTCGTGCAGTTCGAGGAGCGGCGCCAACGACTGCGGAGCGTCGTACATCTCGGCCCAGGCGTCGCCATCGGTGCGCAACTGATCCGGAGCCGTCGCGATGGTCCACCGGCGCGGCGCGACCTGCTCGAGTTCGTCCCATCGGAACGGCATCGACACCGGAGCCTCGGGATAGGCACGGACCGACCACGCACCGAAGACGGTCTTGTGGGGTGCGTTCTGGTTGAAGTCGATGAAGACCCGCTCCCCGCGCTCCTCCTTCCACCACGCGGCCGTCATCAGATCGGGCCGACGGCGTTCGAGCTCACGCGCCAGCGCAACCACCGCGAAGCGCACGGCGTACGAGTCCCACTCGGGCCGCAGTCGGACGTAGATGTGGATACCGCGGCTGCCCGTGGTCTTCGGATAACTGGCGACCCCGAGTTCGTCGAGCAACCGTCGGACCTCCGCGGCCGCCTCCTGCACCATCGGGAACGTCACGCCCGGGCCCGGGTCGAGGTCCACGCGCAGTTCGTCGGCGAACTCCGGGGTGGGCGCGTGGGACGGCCACACGTGGAATCCCAAACACCCGAGGTTGACCGCCCACGCAACGTGCGCGACATCGGCCACCACCATCGCGTTCGACTCGGTGCCGTTCGGCGTGGAGACGGTGGTGGTCTCCAACCACTTCGGCGCATTCTTCGGGACGCGCTTCTGGAAGAACGACGGCCCGCCCGCGCCGCTCGGGAACCGTTGCAACATCACCGGCCGGCCGCCCATCGTGGCGAGCAACGGTTCCCGCACCGCTTGGTAGTACCGGATCAGGTCGAGCTTGGTCTCACCGCGGTCCGGGAAGAGGAGCTTGTCCGGATGCGAGATCTGCACGTCCCGGCCGTCGATCGACTCGACGATCTTGTCCCGTTCCTCCTGGTCCCGTTCTCCGGCCACGCCCGCCGACGCTAACGGGCGCGAGCCGCTGCGCCGCCGAACCGGCACGTGCCACGATGCGGGCATGACGACGCTCGACTGCCCGCGCCTCGCACGGCCCCACATCCCCGTGCTTGCGCTCGTGCTCGTGCTCGCGCTGGTGACCGCGTGCTCGTCGACCAAGGCCGTCAAGGCGCCAAAGCGGCCGCGTCAGTCCGTCGCCGCGCCTGCGCCCGCAGTCCATGTCCGCCTCGACCTCGTGGACGAGTCCCGGCCGTCCGTCGACCCGATCGGCGTCCGGAACGCGCCGACCCGGGCGCTACCCACCGAGCTCTACCTCCCGCGCACTCGCGGTCCGGCGCCGCTCATCGTGTTCGCCCACGGGTACGACGGCGACCCGTCGAAGTTCACGCAGCTGTTCGAGCAGTGGTCCGACGCGGGGTTCGCTGTGGTCGCACCGAAGTTCCCGATCACCCACACCGGTGCGGCGGCGGGTCCGCTGGCGCGATCCGGTGACTACGGCCAGCAACCGGCCGACCTCACCTTCGTCCTGGACCAGGTCCTCTCGAGTCGATGGAAGCACCGGATCGACACCAACCGGATCGGTGCCGCCGGTCTCTCGCTCGGCGGCGCCACGGTCTGGGGGTTCGTCGGGAACTCGTGTTGTCGAGACCGTCGGATCAAGGCGGCGGTCGTGATGGACGGGATCCAGTTCGCCTTCGACGGCGGCTCGATCGTCCCGAACCAGATTCCGCTGCTGATGTTCCACGCCGATCAGGACTACGCGTTGCCGTACGCGGGCGCCGTGGTCGCCTACGCCAACGCGCGCGCACCCAAGTATTTCGTCACCATCTTCGGCGCATTCCACGCCGAGCCCTACGAGAACAGTCCCAACGTGGCCGACGCGATGGTGGCGCGCACGACGACCGCGTTCTGGCGGGCCTACCTGCTCGACGACAACACTGCGCGCAACGCCATCGTCCCCAATGCAACCGTGGCCGGGCTCAGTACCGCAACATCGTCGACGGCGGCTGCGGGCGGCGCCTGAACTACAAGCCGCCCTCGAACTGATCCAACCGCTGCGCGAATCGCTCCGGGTCGAGGAGGTGGGGATAGTGGCCCTGTTCGGGCCAGACCTCGACGCGCGCGTTCGTCACCAGCCCCAGCAACCAGTGCACGTACTCCACGCCGGGGTCGGACCCGTGAATCGCGAGGTACGGAACGCGAATCCCCGCCAACAGATCTGCGGCCAACGCGTTGAGCTCCTCCACCGAGTTCTCGAAGACCGCGTCCCACACCCCGAGCACGACCTCGGGTTCCGGACTCGAGAGCGCATCGATCCGTTCTCGTTCGCCCTCCGGAAGTGGACCGTCGAGTACCGAGAACACCATCGTCATCGCGTCGCGAAACTGTGCGGCGTCGCCGCGCAACAGGGGAATCAACGGTTCGAGGGCCGCCTTGAAGGAACCCAGCGCGAGGAGCTGGTCGACGTTCACGATGCCCCGCGCCGGCAGTCCCAGTCCGCCGTAGGCGCTCACGATCACCCCGCCCATCGAGTGGCCCACGACCAAAGGCTCGTCGAGATCGAGCGCAGCCACGACCGCGCCGACGTCGGCGGCCATCGTGACCGGGTCATACGGCGGGTGGCGCTCGGATTCTCCGTGGCCGCGAGCGTCGACGGCGACCACCCGCCACCGCGCCTCGAGTTCGGCTCGCACCGGGTCCCAGGTTCGGTGCGATTCGGTGATGCCGTGCACCAACACGAGGTCGCGCCCGGCGCCACCTTCCGAGTAGGCGATCCGCGTGCCGTCGGCTGTCGTCACCGTCTCCATCGGACCGGCACGCTATGGCGTCCGCTACCACACCGCTACCATTCGGGCCTGGCCGGGGAGGAAGTCATGCGGAGATTCGCGGTAGTGGTGGCGGCAGTGGCAGCAATCACCGTCGGAGCAGCCTGCACTCGGCTGACGACGCACGTGCACATCTTGGCGAGCGATGCCGTGCAGGGTCGCCAGAACAACACCGCCGCGTCCGTCGCCGCGCAGGACTACATCATCAGCGCGCTCAAGAGCTACGGCGCGACCGGGCTCGAGACCACGAAGACCGGCGACGATCGGTTCCGTCAGACGTTCAGCTTCGGCACGAATGTGATCGGCGTGATCCCCGGGACCGAACTCCCGAACGAATACGTGATCGTCGGCGGCCACTACGACCATCTCGGTTCCGGGTGTCGCAACTCGAGTCCGGCCGACTCGATCTGTAACGGCGCGACCGACAACGCCACCGGTGCGGCCGCCACGATCGAGGTCGGCCGCGCGCTGTCGCAGCTGCCGGGCGGACCGCGGCGCTCCGTGGTGATCGCACTGTGGGACCGCGAGGAAGACGGTTTGCTTGGTTCCGCGTACTACGTGGCCAACCCCCTCGTCCCGCTGGCCCAGACGATCGCGTACGTCAACTTCGACATCCAAGGCGCGAACCTGCTCCCAAGCCTGCGTACCACCAGCTTCGCCGTCGGTGCGGAGACGGGCGGCGCGCGCCTCACCAGTGCGGTGCAGACCGCCGTCGCCACCACCACCCTCGACACCCGACTCGTCAGTTCGATTTTCGGACAGGGTCGGAGTGACTACGTCAACTTCACCGCAGTGAACATTCCGAACGTATTTTTCAGCGACTCCACCGGACCCTGCTACCACACGGTCAAGGACGATGTCGGCGCCGTCGACTGGGGCAAGCTCGCGATCCAGACCGACATCGCCACCAAGGTCACGAAGGATCTGGTCGCCGGACCGGCACCCACCTTCGTCCCCAACACTCCCCTCGCCACCTTCGCGGACGCGGTGTCACTCAACGCCGTCGTGAATCGCGCCATCGTGGACATCGATCGGTTCACCGGCACGCCGCGAACGCAACTCCAGCAATTCCACGACGACCTCAACGCCGTCGTCGCGGCCGGTCCCGCCCAGTTCGATGCCAACGACGTCAGTACGTTGCTCGGCGGCGCGGTGAACGCGGTGAGCCTGCTGACCTCCGGTACCTGCGACGGGTTTCTCGCACCCTGATCGGGGCCGCGCCGGAGAACCTCGTCAGCCGGTCGCCATGGTGGCGCGGAGGAATTCGACGATCTCGGGGGTGGACTTCTCCGGCGATCCAGCATCGAAGGGCGGTTGCGGGTCGTACTCGATCGCCAGTTGGATGATCTTGGCCATGTCGTCGCCGAACAGGCGCGCCACCAATGTGAGGCCCATGTCGATCCCCGCGGAGACGCCGGCCGCGGTCATCACCTTGCCCCGTTCCACCACTCGAGTAGCCGTCGGGCACGCGCCGAGCCGACCGAGTTCCTCCATCGCCGCCCAATGACCGGTCGCGTCCACGCCCTCGAGCACTCCCGCGGTCGCCAAGAACAATGAGCCGGTACAGACGCTCGTCGTCCAGGTGGTGGTGGCGTGCACCGCACGAATCCAACGCACCACCGGATCGTCCGTTCCGTCCGGTCGCACCATGCCGCCGGGAATCACGATCACCTCGGGCGCGGTCATCGTGGCGAAGCTCTCGGTGGCCACCATCGCGAGCCGGCCGGTGTGATCCAACACCGGACCCGCCTGCTCGGCGACGAAGCTGACATCGAGGCCCGGTACGTCGGCGAAGGTCTGGAAGGGCCCGACAATGTCGAGCGCGGTGAAACCCGGATAGAGCGCCAGTCCGATCTGCATGGCGTCATCGTCTCGGATCTCGCGGCCGAGCACAAGCGAGGGAGGGCGCCGCCACCGCGCGCCAAGAATCTCGCCGGGCGCCCGTACGAGCCATCAGCAGCGAGGGAGGGCGCCGCCACCGCGCGCCAAGAATCTCGCCGGGCGCCCGTACGAGCCATCAGCAGCGAGGGAGGGCGCCGCCACCGCGCGCCAAGAATCTCGCCGGGCGCC
>JANPMG010000150.1:0-3501 GCA_031422675.1 Acidimicrobiia bacterium
GCGTGTCCGTTGGATCTGGCAGTTTCGTTCCCTCTTTCGCGACTCGGAGGGTCCGCCCCACCCCGTTGCAGTGGGTGGCGCGGACCTTCTCGGTCCATGTTGCCTGTTATCGCTCCCGTCGCGACGAGTACTCAGCGCGAGTTGACGTACTGCCCCCCGAGGCAGGGGTCCGACGCAGTTCCGGCGACGCCGATGGTGATATGGCCGCCCATGCCGGGCTCACCGAGGTGGACCAGGACGTGGAGCGGGTGAAGCCGGTTCTCCGCGCCGGTCGCGAAGGGCAGTTTGACTTCCTTTTCGCCGCCGTCCTGAGCCAGCAGCACGCACGATCCGCTGCCGGTCTCCAGCGAATGCACGTGTGAAGCACCCGCAACGCCTGCCCCGGCGAGAATTCCGGAGACGGCGACGAACGTTCCGACTATGAGTTTCTTCATGATTTGCCCCTTATCTCGTAATTGACGACCCAGAGGGGACAGAATGCCTGAAACTCCTACGAAGCGCAAGATCGTCCGGCGGCACTGTTGTTCGCATACTGCTCTGATGTTGTGAAACGCAGCGGGCCACGAGTCCCTCGATCGCGGAACCCAACGCCGGAGCGCGATCCGTGACGACCTCAACTGGTTCGCCGTGGGCGCGAAGTGCCCTGGCGAAGAACCGGCGTAGTGCCCGGAGGTCGCGTCGGGCGGAGACGAGCACGTCGATGATCTGACCGTCGTTTCTGTGGCCGAGGGTGTGCGAGCGGGAACCTGGTCGCCGGGCGGGCACTGCCTCAGATGCTGAGGATGTCCACCGAAGACCGAGCAGTCAGGAACAGGCTGAATCCGACGAGCCCCGCCACGACGACCCTCCCCGCCAACTGGATGGGGCGTCGCTGGAGCACGGCGGACAGGCGCCCCGGTAGGGCGGTGCGGCCGATGATGTAGACCACCAGGCCGACGAGGAATGGTGGCACCAGGGCGAAGGGGATCACACCCAGGATGGGCACGTTGCGGAACCGGCTGTCGCCGTCGGCTGTCTGTTGGAGTCGAGCAGCCACCGAGCCGAGGGCAGCGCCGAACACGGCGGTTCCACCCACGATCAGACCCACCGCAAGCCAGGTCGGCGTCAAGATCGAGAAGTCCAGGTTCTCTGATGAGAAGTCCTTGTCCCCGAACAGGACCAGCGGCACCAGCCCTGCCATCACCCCTGCCGCCGCACCATTGACGTGCAACCAGGGACGCGCAACGAGAAGCACGATGGCGGCGACCGCGCCGGCGCCCAAGCCGACGAAGACAATGAAGCCGATGGTCCCAGAGAGGGTGATCTCGCCCACGACCTCCTCGGCATCGGTGAGAAGGCCTTGGGCGCCATCGCCTGATGTGGCCGCCAACACCCGCATGACGAACCGGCCGAGGAACCCGGCGACGAGCACACCGCAGATGATTCCCGCCGAGCACACCGGGCCGAGCGCTCGGAGCGAAGCGGCGAGCCTGGACGGCCATCCTCCATCACCCGCGCTGCCTCGGGGAGCGGGCGCCTGGATCGGGAGCCGACCCCATCGCAGGATCGCCAGCGCGGAGAAGGCCACCGCGATCAGCGCAAGCCCGATGATGATCAGGTTGTCGGCACGCATCCGACACCTCCCCTGCCCGAAGACCCCGAAAGGGGAAGACATGAGTGTCGCACACCCGGCAGTCCCGCCGTAGCCCGAGGCTACGCAACGGCGTTCGGGCGATGACCAGGGCCTACGAGTGGGGCGTCACCCGAGAGGCGCTCGAACACGACCCGACGGTCGAGGAACGTCCCAGGTCGTCACAACCAGGTCTCGGATCTGACCGGAACGGTGGTTGCCACGTGCGCTGCTTGGTGCCGACCAGCGTCGTGACTACCGGGTCCAGCCCCGACGGAGTCGGATCGCGGTTCCAGCTCGGCGAAGCTCCCTCGCCAGGGTTCGTTGGTGCACGGCGAACTCACTGGCCACGACCTTGAGTGATGCGCCCTCCTCGTAGCGTGCCGTCGCGAGGCCGACCGACTCGTCGTTCATTTTGCGGACCACCCGCCGTCGCGTGACCCCGGCCTGGTCGAGGTGGTGGATGACGGTGGTCCTGTGGATCTCGTACCGTTGGGCGAGCGCTTCGATCGACGAACCGTCTCGATAGAGGCCGACGAGTGCATCGATCTCGCTCGCCGGCAGTCGTCGTTGCACAGGGTTTGAAAGCCGTCCCCAAAGGTCCACTCGTTGTCAGATTTACAACGTTTGGGCGGGTCAGGTGCCGTTTCGCGTGTGCGTGCAAATGGCGCGGCGTGGGGCTGGGCGTGAGCGGGGGAGCTGCGGATGTCGCGTCGAAGGTATGTGCCGGTGTTCCTCGTCCTTGCCATTTCGGTGGTCTCCGGATGGCTCATTGCGATCCCTGCGCCTCCGGCGGCGGCATGGAAGCCGCCGACCCACATGTTCGGCGTCGAGCCGGCGCTTCAGGACGCGATCGACGACGGTGAGATCACGATCGTCACCCCGGACGGTGCCTCCGTCACCGTGCCGGCGAATCCCACGATCGTCGCAGCCTTGCGTGCGCATCCGGAGGCGTACCGCGCCGGCGCAATCGGTCCCGACGCGTACCCGGATGCGATCTTCGGGCAGGGGTCGATTCACCCGGATTCCTGTACCGAAAACGACATCGTGCCCACGCCCCAACCCACCGACCGCTGCGTGGAGCAAGACAAGGCGCAAGCGTTCGAGTGGCTGACCTACCTCTGGGAGCAAGCCTGGAATCCGGACACTCCGACCGATGAGCGGCTCAGAAACATCGCGTTCGCCGTTGGCTACATGGGGGGACACGCCCAAGGGGACATGTGGGCGCACGTGTGGATCAACTCGTACGCGGAAGGCGTGGCGCCGCCCTACACGGATACGGCGAACGCCGACATCCTGATCCGCCACCTCGTGCTCGAGGGGTACACGGACAAGCATCGGCCGGGTGCCGGAAACCAAACGACCTACGAATCGACGCGCCGATCAACCTCGTGGAGCTCGCGAGCCTCGAGCTCAAGGACCTCTACCCCGAGGCGTGGATCAGCGACATCACCGACGGGTTGCGATCCTTCCCGGAGGTGTCCGAGGCCATCTCCCAAGAGCTCTTCACCGGGAAGGACCCCGACACGGGGGTCATTACGGATGCGCTCAAGGAATGGTTTCTCCGGCACTTCCTCTCCATGATGGGCCTCCCCGATTTCGTGGGTTCGGGCATCTTCCTCGTGGGCGAGATCATCGATTTCGTCACCGGGTTGACCGCCGGCGTGTTCAGCGGGCTCTTCGCCCTACTCGGGGAGGTCCCAGGTCTGGGCGAGATCGTGAGCGTGATCAGAGCGAAGTACGGCGAGGCGAAGGAGGAGGTGACGGAAGCGATTGATGGGATCAAGGACAAGATCTGCAACTTCTTCGTCGGCGCGGCATTCGACGTCACGAGTCTCAGCGATCCGCTGAAGGCTGCTCTTGATACGAACACGGACGGCGACATCGAATGC